>QMND01000001.1 GCA_003647605.1 Candidatus Shapirobacteria bacterium
AACTTATACATCATTCTACTTCTTTATTCAGCGCTTCTACCATCTCACCAATTTCTTCATCATCCATTCCATGCCCCATCCCCCCTTCCTCCAAACTTTCCATACCAGCCATCGGGCAACCAACACAATGTAAGCCAAATTTTTCCGTCATAGTTTCAACTAACTCCGGAAACTCATCCACCACCTCATTAATCAACATCTTCTTGTTAATCTTCTTCTTTATCTTTTTCATATAGCCACTATTCTATCATCTTTTTTATATCCACCACTCTTTCAACCTGCCTCAACTCCATTCCCCAAGCTTCCGCTTCTTTTTTAATCTTACTCCTGTTCTTCAGCATCTTAACCTTACCCAACAAAGACAATTCTCCTACCCACAATTGCCTTTTTCCATTTCTGCTCCTCATTCTCTTATTTTTATAACTAGAATACATAGCCACCAAAATTGCCAAATCAGCCTCTCTATCTTTAATTTTTATACCCCCAGCCACCGACACAAACACATCATATTTATAAAAAGGAATGCCCAACTTTTTCTGAGCCACCGCCATTATCAACAAAGTCCTGTTATAATCCACCCCCGAAAAAACTCTTTTTGGCATCTGCGAAAAACTTTCCGTCACCAAAACTTCCACTTCCACCAAAATCGGCCTTTTACCCTCCATCAACACTGTCAAAGCCGAACCCGGCACCTCTTCTTTTTCAGTCAACAATTTCAAACTATCTCCCCTCATTTCTATCAACCCCTCTTTTTTCATCTCAAACACCCCAATCTCATCTACCGACCCAAAACGATTTTTTATTGACCTTAAAAATCTCAACTCGCTTTTCTTGTCTCCTTCAAAATACAAGACCACATCAACCATGTGCTCTAATAATTTTGGTCCGGCAATATTCCCCTCTTTAGTCACATGACCTACAATTATCATCACTACTCCTAATTTCTTGGCCACTTCCACTAATCTAAAAGTACATTCTTTAATTTGACTCACGCTACCCGCTCCAACTGACAAATCTTCTGATCTCATTACTTGAATCGAATCCACCACCACTATTTTGGGTAACTCATTTACTCGATTTAAGTAGTCAATAATACTTTCTATATCATTTACCTGTAAAACCTCAAACCTGTCTCTTTTCAAACCTAATCTATCGACTCTCAAAGCCACTTGATCAACTGATTCCTCGCCAGCTACATACAATCCACCTATCTTACCTACAACTTCTGTTAACAAAGTACTCTTTCCCACTCCTGGTTCTCCACTAAATAATATTACTGACCCTTGAACAAATCCTTTACCCAATACTCTATCAAACTCTGATACTTTACTAGAAAAAACCATCTTAGATTTTCCAGAATTAGCTTTGACATTTTTCAAATTAAAAACCTTAACTTCTTTTATTTGTCTTTTTCCTTTTTTTACCTTCTCTCCTCCCCAATTTTTTACCTCTTTCAATCCATTCCACTCTCCACAACTAGGACACTGACCTTGCCATTTACTAAACTCATTGCCACAATTGGAACAAACAAACAAAACTCCGTTTTTATCTTTCATTGCTTCATTATAAAGCATAATGTCTTTTACATTCCCAACGAATAAAGTGAGTCCCACCGGAATCTTACCCACGCTTTTGCCTAACTCATAATTTCAAATGTAATTTTAAGCGCGCAATCATGTAAGTCTTACGCAACGCGTGAGCACTGCAAAATTATATTTGAAATTATAAAAGCTATCAAAATTTTACTTATTTTTTAACTAATTTATACCATCACTGTCACAAAACTCATTTCTAGGCCTTCTAATGAAGCCATCAAAAATTACTTGTACATTAAGGGCTTTTTTGTTAGAACTAGACCCAAAGATATCTTTCTTCTGTCTAAATCTATTGATTCTATATAAACTTGTACCTTGTCTCCTACTTTCAAATCCACTCCCGTATTCAACTTCGATACATGAATCAAACCCTCAACTCCAGCTTCCAATCTCACCAAAGCTCCAAAATTAGCCAACCTCACCACTTCACCTTCGGCATCTTTATCTTTACTATATTTTTCTCCAATCTTTTCCCAAGGATCAGTTCCTAACCTTTTAATCGAAAATTGCAATCTACCATCATTCTTGCTTATTAACTTTACTTTTATCTCATCGCCAATTTTATAACTATCAGAAATCTTATTAACTTTCTCCCACGAAATTTCCGAAATATGAACCAAACCTTCCAAAGTTAAATTCTTATTCTTTTTATCCATAAATATCTTAACGAACAGACCAAAACCCTCAACTCTCATTACCTTGGCCTCAAACACATCACCTATTTTCAATTTGTCAACCGCACTAGTTTCTTCATTTACTTTATCTGGCTCGGACACCAATCTCTCCGAAAATACCAACCTATTTTTTGTCCTATCTACCTCTAAAACCTTAACCTTAACTTTTTTACCCAACATTTTCTCCGGATCACCATCATATTTTTTACCAATCTGAGACCCTGGAATAAAACCAAAAAATCCAAAAGGAGCAATCACTACTGCTCCACCTCTATTCAAATCCTTAGCAAAAACCACCACCTCCCCATCAGACTTAACTTTTTCTTCAAAATAATTCCAACCATAACCAGTAGCCGAATCTCTCAAAGACACTAAAATTTGACCTTTATCATTTTCTGGCACCCTAACCTGTACTTCCATTTTATCACCAACCTTCAAATCAGATACATAATCCTTAACAAACTCAAATTCTTTACCCATCACCACCGCATCTGACTTACCCCCAATATCAATAAAAATCATCTTGCTTTTAATTGAACTAACCATCCCTTCTACTTTTTGACCACTCTTAAAACCTACTTCTACTTTTTTATCTTTAGCCAACAAATCAGCCATTGTTAAAGACTTTTTCTTTTTTCCTGCCATATTCTTATTATAAAAAAACCCGACTAAGTCGGGTAAAACGAGGGATTGTTTACCCCAAAAAAATTATTAATTTTATATTTGCAATTTATTGGATTGAAGTAAACTTAGTTTCTTTGTTCCGGCCACGACCTATCTTCAATCCACCCTGCGGTAGAACTATTGTCGGCGCTGAGGCGTTTCACTTCTTTGTTCGGAATGGAAAAAGGTGGTTCCACCTCGCTCCAATGACCGAAACAAAAAAACTAAGTCATATTTTTGGTAACCAAATCAAGTTGCTAATAGCAAACAAAAAAGTTTCTTCGATTTATTCTTTTACTAAGCTTAATGTATTACTACACTTACACCTGTAAAGCATTAACCGGTAGTCTCCCGGCAATCTTCAGTTTGACGAATCAAACAACGATTCCTTATCTTAGGGTCAGCTTCCTGCTTGAGATGCTTTCAGCAGTTATCTAATAGGAATGTGGCTACCCAGCAGTGCTCTTGACAGAACAACTGGCACACCAGAGATTCCCTCGTCTAGGTCCTCTCGTACTGTAGACGAATCCCTTCAAGAATCGAACGATTACTGTGGATAGGGACCGAGCTGTCTCACGACGCTCTGAACCCAACTAACGCAGCGCTTTAATGGGCGAACAGACCAACCCTTCCCGGCTTCTTCACCAGGAGGATGCGCCAAGTCGACATCGAGGTGCCGAACCGCATCGTCAATATGGACTATCGGATGCGACTAGCCTGTTATCCCCGGAGTAGCTTTTATCCAGTAAGCCCGTGCTCATACCAAATGAGTCACGAGGATCATTAAAACCGTCTTTCGACCCTGTTTCAACTATCAAAAACGTGTTGAAATTCCGAAAAAATTATCAGAATTCGACCTGTAAGTCTCACAGTCAAGCTGGTTTTTGCTTTTATACTTTAAATCCGATTTCCAGCCGGATCAAACCAACCTTTGTATACCCGCGTTACCTTTTAGCAGGTGCCTGCCCCAGGCAAACTGGCAACCATACACCGTCCCCCTCCAAGATTCATTGGAGTAGGTAAGACTCAAAAACAATAAAGAGAGGTATTCCACTGACGAGCAAGCTCTCCCTCCTATTCTCGACAATTATTATTTTCTTATCAATGTAAAGATCCAGTAAAGCTTCACGGGGTCTTTTTGTCCAACAGTAATTAAACGGCATCTTCACCGCTCTTTCAATTTCACTGGGTAAATGGTCAAGACAGTTGCACAGTCGTTAAACCTTTCATACGCGTCGGAACTTACCCGACAAAGGACTTCGCTACCTTAGACTTCTTGTTAATTGTGAGTTTCAGCGTCTCACTCACACTCTGTATGTCGCCATACAGTTCGGACTATCTCATCTCTTTTTCAAGAGTTTAGCGTATAGTCTCTGGGGATTCGGATAAATCCTCCAATATCTCCTTTTCACTATATTTTCTACCTTTCCCTTGCTGATTCATTTTAAAGGCCAATTTTACAATTTCTTTTAAACCTTGTCGTTGTAGATGTTTTTTATCTTTCATCATCAATACTATCTTTTCAAAAATCAAAAAGTCATTCCATTTTTTACCTAAAAGAACGTGTTTCCTAAAAAAAGGAAGTATTTTTTCTTCTAGTGTTCTTCTATTGTCAACTACATAAACCAGTACATCTGATTTACCTTTTTTCTTAACAATATAGCCACAATGCAACTCTTTTTGAAATAATTCCAACATAATTTTATTGCTCTTATGTTGATATACAGAAAACATAGGATCAACCACCCAACCAAACTTCATTTGTTTGTATTTTTTGATTGATACAGAAAAACAACCATCTCCTTCAACAAAACCAGCCATATAGTAAAACAGATATTTTCTTCTACTTATCCGTCTTTCCTGCTGATTGACTACATTCATACATTTTTACCTCCTCGGTAGTATGACATACTTAGTCTTTCCAGCATATAGCTAAATTTTACAACTGCTCCAAAGGTGTTGAACAGTTAGAGTTACTGCTGACGTTCACCAGGGCTTCAATCGCAAGCATTTCGACAAGTCGAAACACCCGTTCATTTAACCTTCTGGCACCGGTCAGGCTTCAGCCCCTATACTTCCCCTTACGGGTTTGCAGAGACCTGTGTTTTTGATAAACAGTCGCCGTGCACTCTTTTGTTGTATCCCGGATCTTATCCCAGGAAGGGCATCTTGCAAAGCTTACGCCCAGATATTTTGCCTAGTTCCTTAACCATCTTTCTCCCAATCGCCTTGGTCTACTCGACCTACCTACCAGTGTCGGTTTTAGTACGAATTCTTATTATTCTATTTGCGACGCTTTTCCTGGACACATAGACTTGCTTCAATCGCCCGATTTTCATCAAGCTTTCATTCATGTCTCGCCTTAAAACGAAAAGGCGGATTTTCCAACCTCTTCTAACTTAACATTTAGACAACCAATCACATAGTTGCTGAAATTTCCATATGCCGTCACGCCCCAACTTAAAACGAATAATAAAAAGGACCGGAATATTAACCGGTTATCCATCCACTACCCCACCACTACAGTGAGCTCATGTTAGGATCGCCTAACCCTCAGTCGAACAACGTAGCTGAGGAAACCTTAGGTATTCGGCGTAGCGAATTCTCATCGCTATTACGTTACTCATGCCTGCATTCTCACTTCTGACAGCTCCAGCCTGGTTTACACCTTAACCTTCACCGCCATCAGAACGCTCTCCTACCGCTTTGACATAAAGTCAAAACCTCCATCTTCGGTATTTTGTTTTAGCCTCCTTACATTTTCGGCGCAATCTACCAAACTCGTCAAGACGAGTCGATCAGTGAGCTATTACGCTTTCTTTAAAAGATGGCTGCTTCTAAGCCAACTTCCTGACTGTCTTAGGTAAATCACTTCCTTTCCCACTTAACAAAAATTTAGAGACCTTAGATGAGAGTCTGGGGTCTTTCCCTTTCGCCCAACCAGCTTAGCCCGGCTGGACTGACTGCCTAGCTATAAAAAAACGGTATTCGGAGTTTGGTTAAATACCAGAGATTGCTCCCTAAATATTCATCCAGTAGCTCTACCCCCATTTTTCAACACTAGACGCTATACCTAAATATATTTCGGAGAGAACCAGCTATTTCCGGTTTCGATTAGCATATTACCTCTAACCACAGGTCATCCAATAGATTTGCAGCTCTAACTGGTGCGGGCCTCCCCTTGTCTTTCGACAAGGTTCACCCTGCCCATGGTTAGCTCAACCGGTTTCGGGTCATCTCTAATCATCTAGCGCCTTATTCAGACTCGCTTTCGCTATGCCTTCGCTCGTTTGACGAGCTTAAACTCGATAATTAAAAATACTCGCAGGCTCATTCTTCAATAGGCACGCCATTACCTCGATAAATCGGGGCTTTGGCTGCTTGTTAGCAAATGGTTTCAGATCTATTTCACTCCCATACTATGGGTATTTTTCACCTTTCCCTTACGGTACTAGTTCACTATCGGTCCGCTAGAGTATTTAGTCTTGGAGGTTGGTCCCCCCAGATTCCCACGGCATTTCGCGTGTCCCGTGGTACTCAGGAATACAGTCCAGACATTACTCAATTTCGAATACGGGGCTTTCACCCTCTTTGGCTATCTATTCCACAACATTCTCCTATATTTCATGCCTTTTTATTCTATATCCTACAACCCTCCGACAAGTCGGAGTTTGGACTAATCCGTTTTCGCTCACCGCTACTCACGGAATCTCCTTTGATAACCTAAGTTACCAAAGCCTGCTTATGCAGGTTTCGATTTATTTTCTTCCGAGTACTAAGATGTTTCAGTTCCTCGGCTTACCCAGCATGCTACATAAGCAACATGCTCCAATTGCATTACTACAATCGAGGTTTCCCTATTCGGACATCGCTGGATCACAGTTTGTTGACAACTCCCCAACGCATTTCGCCGTCTTCCGCGTCCTTCTTCGGCTCTAGCGACCAAGGCATCCACCATTTGCTTCTTTAAAACTTTTTTGTTTTTAGCAACTCAATTTGATTGCCAAAAACACCCAAAAAATTTAATTACTTCAATTCAATAAATTGTTAAAGTGCAAATATACAATTTAGAAACATTTTTGCAAATGTTCCTATTCTTGCATATTTTTAAAGGTCTCCTGTGGACCTGGGGAGATTCGAACTCCCGACCTCCTCGTTGCAAACGAGGCGCTCTAACCAGCTAAGCCACAGGCCCTCGTTATCAAAAAACCCGCTACTCGCGGGTTAATTCGTTCCTTAGCAACTTCACTTAACTACCACAATCACCCACCTTTAGTTTTATATATAAATTAAGCTCTAGCATCGCGAGTGTCATATTTTACCCAAACCCAAGCCAATCGTCAATCACCAAAAAAACAACTTGTCATTATAAGGATTTTTATAAAAAATCCGTGATAATCCCGTCGAAACTAAACCTGCTTTTTTTAACTAATCAACCCATCCTTTACACCTCCCACGGGACAATAATTTTTCTTTGTCTTATTTATTCCCAACCTTACAACAAAACTTGATACTCCGTCATTATGAGGATTTTTGTAAAAAAATCCGTGATAATCCCGTCGGACACTTACTCATGTTTTTTATTTAACTGTCTGCCTTTACATTCCCCACGGGATTGCCACGTCGTTACACTCCTCGCAATGACGATGTTTTTCTTTCTCTTATTTATCCCCAACCTTACAACAAAACTTGATACTCCGTCATTATGAGGATTTTTATAAAAAAATCCGTGATAATCCCGTTGGAATTCAACTTACACTTTTTTAATTCTCTTCATTCTCAATATTGGACTTAACCATTTTTAATACTGACCTCAACAATTCATAATACTGCGGAACAACTCTATAATTATTTTTTCTTTCCCCAAGTGCCCCATTGTCACTTCCAAAATCTATAACTTGCCTAAGGTGCGAATTAGATTCCTTTGTCAAAAACTGAGAAATGCCACTCAAATACCTACCACATTGACCGATATTCTCCCCCACACCCATTTTAAACAATTCAGACTTTATATCCTCTCGCTCAAACACTCTTTCTTCAGAAGAAATTATATCCAAAAACACAATTAGTCGTGGAGTAAGTCGAGTCTGTCTCTGTAATGTATTAATAAGCCTATCTCTCAATTCACCGTCAGGCAAATGGCTCTTTTCTAATGAAAACGAACTCCTACCACTTCGTTTCGACTCTTTTTGTTTAGTCACTTTTTTTTGGATATAATCCTTCGCTTCTGGTAGAGGAATAATTAAGTCAGATGTAACAAATAATGATTCATTTTCTGGATCAAGATGTGGTTTTAATTTTATGCATTCAATATCTATCTCATAGTCCCTAAGCCAAAGAACCGCAGAAATAACATCTGAACGAAACTCTCTAGAAACCAATATTATTCTCTGCTTTTTGTTTAACTCGTCAATTTCTTCAGCAATAAATTCTTCAATTTTTGATTTAGCTCCATATTCGTCTGTTTCCAAATATTCTGCATAATATTTAAAGATATCATCTGGCAAAAAATTAGAACAATAAGAAGTGTATTTTACTGCTTGCCACTCCACACCACTCCCAGAATCGTCTCTTTTTAATTCTATAATAACCAAATTAGCCTTTTTATCGACCGCCAACAAATCCAATCTTATTCCTGACGAAAGCCTAAGTTCTTTACCAATTATTAAAAGTTCCTCTCCTAGAATTTCCGGCGTCTTTTCAATCCACTCTTCAATATCATATCTCTCTTTGAGATTAAGTGTCTCGAATCGTGTTGAAGACAATCTGATTAACTTTTTACCGTTGATATCAACCTTATACATATTAACACTTTTTGGGAGATAGCTAACATTTTAAAAAAACCGACCATCACCAACAACAAACATTATAACACCAACTTATTCACAAAAATTCCACTAGTACTTTTAAATTGCCCTGCTACATATTGCTTCATAAAGATAATATAACATACCATATTATCTTTTGTAATGTCCTTGTCAACAACTTAAATCATCTTCCACACACCCATCCAAAATACTACAGCAAATAAATTCGAACTAAACCTTACTAATCTTTTTATCTCAACACCCTCTCCACCATCTTCCACACCTCCCCGCTTTCTCCTTCATAACCCAAAGCCCAAAAAGCCACCCCACCCCAATTCAAATCCTTAACCACCTGCACTTTTATTTCCAAACTATTCAAATCATCGTAATATATCTGTCTTATTTCCCCATCTCTCTTAAAAACCAACCACGGAGTCAACGACAACTCATCGAAACACAACTTGGCTTCACCCTCCTTTAGCGGTCTGAAACCATCACAATCAACCTGTCTCAAATCATACAATTTATCCCTAAATTGTTTTAATTCCTTTTTAATTCGACCATAACTAGCCATCTGCCACCATTTACCTTTAACTACCGCATTCATCTTTTCTCCTACTGTCTTCCATTCATAACCATATAAAGGATAAATCATTACCGTCTTTTTTTTATCAATTTTTAAATCAGAAATCTTGTTAAACACTTCCCATATATCCCTCTTACCCAAATCTGACTTAAGAGGAGCTACACTTCCAGTCCTAGTCGTCCCTGGTCGATGAAAATCGTAAGCCATAATCATCAACCAATCCAATTCGTTTATTAATCTCTCTAAGTCTTCTTTTTGTCCCCTAATCACCGTATTACAAAAAACATCCAAACTAATTTCACCTACATCTAACTCTCTTAATTGTTTAACCAACGACAAAACTTCTCTCTCTAAAATCGCCATTGGATTACCTTGATACTCAAAATCCAAATTAACTCCATCAAAATTACCATTACTTACCAACTCTTTTACTTCCGACAAAAACTTATTTTGATTTTTCTCACTACCAAAAAAATTATTTAACTTATTATCGTCAAACAATTTAAGTCCCAAGATATTTTTTCCTCCTCTTTTTTTGATGTTTTTTTTCATCGACAAATATTTATCTGACCATATTTTTTTTGATTGAAAATCCCATTTCAAACTACCATTTTCTTCAACTTCAACTCCCAAAAAAATCAAATCATCAATTCCTTTATCTATTTTTTTAACCTTATTTATCATCCATGGTGGCAAAAAAGCAACCACTCTATAATTATTCTTTTTAATCAATCTACTCTGCCCCGACAAAGGATTCAAAATCTCCATCTCCTTATCATCAATATAATCAACCACCGCCATCACTAAACCAATTATCAACAAAATCAAACCAACTAACCAAAACCTTTTTTTCATCACCTCATCATAACATCTGTGGGTGATAATGGACTCGAACCATTGACCCCAGTCTTATCAGGACTGTGCTCTAACCAACTGAGCTAATCACCCAATAATAACGAGTATAACACATTTTTAATTCTTAAAACCCACACTAAACTAATACAACTGTTCTTGTTTTTCGTCCAAAGACCTCACCAACCAAGTCGTATCCAAACCATTCACTTGACAACTCCCATCTAAATCTTCCGCCAAATATCCACCTTCTTCTACACTTTTATAAGCAGAAGTCGCTTCTTTTACCGCTTTAAAATCAACTCCATTTACAAAACCATCAGCCCCAATCACCATCTTTCCATCCACAATCGAGACAACATCTCCTGGCAAAACCGGACTCTCCGAAAAATCAAAAATTAAATTATCGTCTAAAATTAACTCCCCTTCTGCTTTCCCGTAGAAACCAGCCTGTTCGTCTATTCCAAACTTACTTTGCAGATGCTTTGGGCCTTTTACAAATATCGCCACATTCTTTCTAGGGCTAAAATCTTCTTTTTTAACATTTATCTCCACCTCATACAAATTTTCTCCTTTTGAATTTAAAAACTCAGTCCTATGAGCAATTACTCCCTCATAGCTTTTTATTTCCCCACCGCCCATTAAAATTACTTTAACCGGCCAATCCACTGCGCATTTAGAACTCGCTCTTACTCCCTTAAATGCGATAACAAAAGCCACCTTTACATCACCAACCGCAGATATTGGAATATCTGTTGGTTCTACCGTTGGTTCTACTGTTGGTTCCACTGTTGGCTCAGGTGTTTCACAAGGCAAACATATTCCCTGGCTACAACCACAAGAACAAGCGGTCGTTCGCACCACCCACTTACCTTGCTCACACATCTTAGAAAAATCTCCATTGCAAGCCATTTCTCCATTTTTACATTCCACAGAATCAACCTTAACTTTATAAACTGTTTTTTTTGCACTCGAGATATTTAAACTTTGATCACTTTTTCCCGGATTATAACCACTAACCTGATTATCATAAGTAGAATCCAACAACACTTCAGACTCTCCACTGTCTATAGCTTCAAATTTCAACTTAAACAAAGAAACGATACCTTTAGCCATTTTAGTGCCATCTGTTTCCATTGAAATCCCAGCCAAACTAAAAAGACCAGCTGTATTGTCAATTTTTTTAACCAAAATATCAGATTCCGATTTAAATAGAGCCGTTACCCCCCCACTACTCAAAACAGGGTTAACTTCCACCAATTTTAACACTTTAGAATTATATTTAACTCTCAAATCAACCGCTGACAATTTTTCACCCTTACTATCCAACATTAAAGTGGAAATTAAAAAATCTCCTTTTTTGACCGTTTTTTTATCTGGTAAAAATAAAGCCTCTATTGAGGCATAATGAGCACTCTTTCTGGTTTCCTGACTCTTTTTAACCAATACAACGGCCCCAACCAAAGCCCCCACCAACACAAAAATCCCCAAAATCTTCAATATTAACTTCACATCTTAATTCAATCAGTTTTTAATCAACATTTCAACTACCACTTTGGCCACATTTATTTTCGTCGCCTTTTCAAAACCCTTAAACTGGCAAGCCCTATTTACTTCCAAAACATACAATTCTCCTTTTTCATCTCTCATCAAATCCACTCCCACATAATCCAAACCTGCCACCCTGGCCGTTTCTTCCGCCAAATCTTTCTCTTTCTCTGACAAATTCCACAGTTCTATATCTCCACCCAAACTAAAATTACTTCTAAACTCTTTCCCTTTAGCTATTCGCTTCATCGCCCCCACCACCTGACCATCAATCACAACTATTCTCACATCCCAATGATTTTTCAAATCCTTTTGCCACATATACAAACCCAACACTTTCTCATCCTTCCTCTCTAACCAATCTTCCACCTCTTTTTCATTCCTTAATTTAAACACTGTCTTACCCTGATAACCCATTGAATTCTTAACAATCATTGGCCAGCCCAAGTTTTCCCCCATTTTATCTAAATTTATTAACACATCCTTCTTTTGATAAAAAACCCAACTCGGCACCACCGAAATACCTTCTTTAACAAACAGGTTATGTTGGCTAATTTTCCCCATTCTTGGCCACTGTAAATAAGACTTACTATTAACACATCTCACCCCCATCAATCCCAACTGTTCAATCATTACATTCCTAGCTATCACATATTTTCCACTAATTGTCCCTGCCACTCTAAACCAAACCCCAAAAGTATTCTCCTGATTTAACTCTTTATCTTCCAACTTAACCACCACCCTCCCTCCACTAAAAACAAAACTCAAATCCTTATACAAAGCCCTTTTTGCCTCAATTCCCATTTTCTTCGCTTCTTCCACCACTCGTCCCACCTCGTAACTGCTTTGTGACTGAGATAAAGTAAAAATTACTATTCTTTTTTTCATTTCTCCCCCAACCTAACTAAAAACTTAACCATCTCTTTTGGCACATCTATACCCGTCGCCTTCATAAAGCCACTAAACTGCGGTCCTTTATTCACTTCCCAAACTACTGGTTTTCTTATATCACCATCTCTAAAAACTACATCTACTCCTGCCACCAACAAAGAACAAACCTTACTAGCTTTAATGGCTAATTTTTTAATTTCCTCAGGTAAATCAGCCACCTCAACTTCTCCTCCAGCCGAATAATTATTTCTAAATTCACCTTCCTTTTGCCTGCTTCTTTTCATCACTCCTAACACCTTATCACCCAAAACAATAATCCGATAATCCCCATCGTTTTCTATATATTCTTCAGCCATAAATCTTTTACCTTCCTTAATCTCCATCCACCTCAACTCTTTAACCAAATTATCCAATTCTAATTGATTATCAACTTTAAAAACCCGACTGCCCCTATCTCCTCCACTCCCTTTTATGACTAGAGGAAAGTCAAAATAATTATGAGCATATTTTTTTAAAAACATCAAACTGCCATAAATAGTTCTAGGAACTTCAATACCAGCTCCTTTCAAAGCCAACATTTGGTAGGCCTTGCAAGCTCTAGAAGATTTCCCCATCTCTACCAAAGGATCAACCACCACCACCTCTTTATCTCTATAAGTCCTCAACAACAAATCAACTTCTTCCCAATGTTTACCTGTAGTCCTAAAAAATAAAACATCATAAATATCCGCCCGCATCCAACCTTTTTTACTTTTTAAACCTCTTCTGATCATCACTTGACCATTCTGACTGTCAAAAACAATCCTATTATAAGAGACCAAATCCAAGTCTACTCCAAACTCTTTCCCAGCCTTTTTTATCAATCTCAAATGCTTAGTTATTCTACCCCCAAACAAAATCGCAATTTTAATTTTTTTGTTTTCCATTTTATTTCAATCTTTAATCGCTTTAACCAAAAAACCCTTTAAATCCTTTCTTCCCAACAAAAACTTAGTCCTAAGTTTACTTCTATTAGCCACATTAACCGCCGTCTTTATCAACCTGCCTTTCAACCAAAAAGTTAAAGCAATCACAGGCCTGTCATTGTGTTTGCCCAAAGAAGATCGATAATGTCGATAATATAACACATTTTTCTCCCCCAACAAACCCAACTGTCTAGCCAAATCTTCATCAATCGAACTCCTAAAGGCACCAGTATCTACTTTAGCCCTCAATTCTACCCTGTTTTTCCTTCCCTTACCTGTCTTTATTTTAACTCTTTCTAAAGCCTCCAAAACTCTGTTTCTTTTTTTATCCTTAGCCTCCACCTTTTCAAAAAAACTTTCGGCAAACAAATACTTGGCTAACTTCACTCCATGTCTCACATTTCTCACCTCAATTCCCTCAACTCTTCTCAACCTCAACCCCAAACCAGCCCTATTACACAATTGAATTGACAAACCAGGTCTAGCATTTACCTCCAACACCATCGGTCCTTTATCTTTATCCAATAAAATATCAATTCCCATAAAACCCAAACTAGAAATAGCCATTTGACATTCAATAGCCGTCTTTAGTATTTCTTCCCATTCTGGCACTCTAATTCCATTTACCTTAATTTTCTTCTTTTTTCTATAATCATAAATTTTACGAATCATTTCTTTTTTTCCTTTAACTCCAAAAGTCGTAATACCCGTTGCCAAATCTATTCCCAAACCAACAGCCCCTTGTTGTAAATTCGACTTACCCCCTGATTCGGCTGTCGGCACTCTCAGCATAGCCATAACTGGTACATTATTGTAAACAATCACCCTAACATCAGGTGTTCCTGTTTTGGTTAAACACAAAAATTTAGGATGTATTTTAATTCTCTCCTCCACTAAAACCGTATCTCTCATTCCATGCAAACTATACCTACCTTCCAAAATCTCCCTACAATGTAATCGTAAATCAGCTACATTCACAATTTCCCCATCCATTTTTCTCCATTCTCCTGCCCATTTAGCTCTTTTTCTAACCACCACAATTCCTTCACCACCATAGCCGGAAGCTGGCTTCACCACAAAATTTCCCTCTAATTCTTCCCACTTAAAATCAGTCACTTGTTTGTAATTTTTAAACCTTCTAATTAAAGAAGGTACCCCCACTCCCGCCTCAGCTAAAATTTTTTTAGTTTTCCATTTTTTATCAGCAATCGCCCTACCCCTAGCGCTGTTCTTTTTCAAATAGACCTTATTCCTCTCGTTTTTAGTTAAAAACCTCCTGTATTGCTTCAAATTGATCATGTCTAACGAATTGCTTTTTTAAATCGCTCAATCTCCGTCAATCTAATTCCTTTGTAATTCCCTACCCAAAAATTGAGTACCAGTACCAACACAAACAAAACTTCAGGGTATAACAATGACCATTCCTGAACCAACCTAATATCCATCACAATGGCTCCAAAAATCGACAAAACCAAAGTCCCAAAAGTTAATTTCTTAGCCTCTTTTCTACTTTTAGCCAACTGAGTTCTAACAAAGTCTTCCGCCAGCATAATCATCATTAAAACTGGAAAAATAGAAATTTGACTAATGTTAAACCAACCCAAAAAGGAGGACATAGCCATCAAAAAAAAAGTCCCTACTGAAATTAACAATAAGTTCATTGACCTAGCTGGCCAAAAGTGCAATCTTAATCTCTTGGTCAACCATCGACTAACCAAAGAAATCAACAAAATACTGGCAAATAACAACAAACCTCCACCTATACCTGTATTTAAAAAAGTCACCGCCACCATAGTTGGGGTAAAAATACCATAACCCCTCAAACCCAAAACATAATGTAAAAATGAAACTAAGGTTGCCACCACCGGCAACAATAATAATAGTACTATTGTATTGGTTGACACCCCTCTAGCTACTGCCAATCTAATTAATTTTCTCATTGTGTTCAAACCGTTCCATTTGCCCACCTCTTGTTGATCCAACAATCGTTCCAACTCAAACACCAAAGTCTTGTCTCCAGTTTTCTCCAACTTGTCCATCTCAACAACCTTATTTTCTTCCACTGGAATTACCACCTCGTCTACTATAGCCATTGCTTTTTCTTTAGTCCACAAAAAAGCAACTAATCCCATTATCACCACCAAAAAAAAATTTTTCATACCCCTATTTTACCATAGCCCCATTTAAACCAAGCACAAACCCTGTCAATAACTGATTGTTCATCCCATCGGAAGCAAACCAATGCTTTTAACCAACTTAACCATTCTGTTATAATTAATTATGTTCAAAAATATATTGACTTCTCCCGTTCTTGCCCAAGTCAATATAGGTTCTGATACCCCCTTGGGAACAGGATCTTTGGGTTCAAAATATCCCAACTTCGCTTCTCTTCTTAATATTCTAGTCAAAAACTCCATCACTGTTATCAGTGTCATTTTAGTCGTCCTCCTAATTGTCGGTGGACTTATATACATCATCAGTGCTGGTAGTCAAGATCAAAAAAACACCGAAAAAGGTTTAAAAATAGTTCAAAGCGCTGTCACTGGTTTTGTTGTTGTTTTCTTAAGTTATGTTATAGTTCAAATAGTTCAAGTCATAACTGGTTTAGAAATTCTAAATCCAACCATATAAACACTAATGAAACTAAAAAAACATAAAAAATTCATCTTAGCTGGTATATTTGGTAGCATCAAAGCCCCCCAAGGAATAGATAAATACATCGGCACCGCCGGCAACAAAGGTAACGCCCTTTTTCTTTTCATGAATAACATATTTAAATTAATTGGAGTTGTAGCTGGCATTTTTACTATTTTCCAATTTCTTATGGCTGGCTTCGCCTACATCAGTGCTAGTGGCGAACCCAAAAAAATCGAATTAGCTTGGGCCAAAATTTGGCAAGCTATCATTGGTCTAGTAATTGTTGCCAGTGCTTTTGTCATTGCTGGAGTCATTGGTCGTCTTACCCAAATAGATGTTTTAAACCCTGAAATTTATGGTCCATAAAATACTCGCCTATAAACTTGAAGGTATAGGTATACAACCAGGAGATACTCCAGTTGAACAAACACAAAATCTAGAAAAAATTATTAGCCAAATTATTGGGGTTTTGTCTGTGGTTGCCGTTATTTGGTTTATTTTTCAAGTCATCTTTGCTGGCTACGCCTACATGTCTTCTCAAGGCGACAAAACTAAACTGGAAACTGCCCGCAAAAGACTAACCCAAGGCATACTGGGATTAGTTATATCATTGATAGCCATTTTCATTGGTGCTCTAATTGCCAAACTAGCCGGATTTAAAAATATTTTTGATTTAAACAGACAATTTAACCAAATGGGCCTATGATAAACATTAAAAACAAACTTACCACCATCCTAAATTCTTTTTTTATATTTATAATTTTCTATTTCTCATTCACCAATCCCGTATCAGCTCAAATTACTAATCCGTTACTACCTAAAGCTAAACAAAATATCAATCACCCTACCATCTTCTTAAACAGATTTTTAAAAATGGCTATTGGTATATTTTTTATGGTTGGTATTCTCTACTTCCTCTGGCATCTCGCCATGGGCGCCTATCATCTAATTGCCACCCAAGGTGACAAAAACAAATTCCAAACCGCCAAAGACGAGTTAACCCA
Source organism: Candidatus Shapirobacteria bacterium (assembly GCA_003647605.1). Lineage (GTDB taxonomy): Bacteria > Patescibacteriota > Microgenomatia > UBA12405 > UBA12405 > B61-G2. Next base: position 17,223 of record QMND01000001.1, read on the forward strand.
CGCTTTTGTTGGTTTAACAATCCTTTTTTCACTTTTCGCCATTCTAAAATTAATCGGTATTGTTTTTGGTATAAATAGTCTTAGTGAAAACCTAAAATTATCATTACCTTCACTTTAATATCTACCTATTGCTAAACAAAGGCATTTTCTATTATAATTAATCATCAAATTACAAATTTACAGATTTTTTATAAAAAATGAATAAACTAATCCAAAAAAATAAATTACTGGCTTTCGCTACTCCCATTTTTGCTCAAGACATTAACTTCCACGCCGGCGAAGATTTCGAACAACTAGAAAACCTAACTGTTGGGGGAATGGTTTCGGGTGGAATTAGTCTAATTATGTTGATTGTTGCCTTAGTGTTCTTCTTTATGTTAGTTTGGGGAGGACTAAGATGGGTCATGTCGCAAGGAGACAAGACTAATGTAGAAAATGCCCGCAATCAAATCACTAATGCTCTTATTGGTCTAGCTATTGTCTTTGCCGCTTGGGCCATTATGAAACTCATTGGCACACTTTTTGGTGTTCAAATTTTAGACGGATTAAGTATTCCAACTTTCAATTAACAACAAATTTACCAATTCACACCCCGACTTATGTCGGGGTGTTTTGTTTATCTCTTCTTTGTTATAATTTTCTATGCTAAAACTTTTAATCTTTTTTTTCTTCACCTTTTTTCTCCTAGCTCACCCCTATCAACAAATATACGCCCAAACCCCTAAAAAATGGACTGGTCGTTGTGTCGCCACTTTCGACAATGAAGTCGCCACTATTCAAGGTTTAGAATGTCTGTTTTATAATATCCTCCAAATTATTGTTTTTATAGCTGGAATTTCCTTCTTTATTATGTTTGTAATTAACGGATTCCGTTATATTTTTTCCAGTTCTGATCAAAAACAACTTGCCAATATACAATCTGCCTTAACTATGTCTATTTTTGGAGTTATCGGCATTATCGGATCATGGCTAATCCTCCGTCTTATAGAAAACATAACTGGGCTCAATGTCACCCAATTTAAAATCCCTGGTCCAAATTAATACCATCTTTTCTTAACCAAAAAAATTTTCCGAGTTGATTACTATTTTTTTTGCATCTGGATACCTATTCTTAAAAGCCAAACTAAAATTACCTTTTTTAAACTTAATTTCCACTCCTATTAAAGTTTTATAGTTACTCAAAATCAAATCCACCTCTGAACCAGACTTAGTTCTCCAATAATTAGCTTTCAAATTTGAACCACTATATCCCAATTCTTTTTTAACCTCAGAAATAATAAAATTTCCAAACATCGCCCCTCTATCTTGTCTTAAATTGATATTATCAAAATTTTCTATTAATCCATTTCTCAAACCCAAATCCCAAAAATATATTTTAGGCGATTTGCCAATTTCGTCTCTTTTGTTTTTACTAAAAGGAAACAATCTGTATAACAAAAAACTCTGTTCAAATATGTCAATATATCTTTGGACTGTTGGTATAGACAAACTAATTTTTCTTGAAATCTCAGCATAATTAATCACATTACCTATCTGATAAGCCAAAACCTTCAACAGTTCCAACGCCTTTGACCTATTATCTATCAAATCTAACTCAATAATATCTTTAAAAATTACCTTTTGAGCTAAATTTTTTAAATAATCTTCCTTGTTTTTAGATTGGACAATTTCCGGATACAACCCATACCTCAACACCTCAGCCACCAAATTATCTATCGAATACAATTTAAAAGTCAGTTGATCGTCCAATCTTAAAATTTTATCTAAAACCGACACCAGCTTAGTTTCTTTTTCTATTCCCAACTGAAACAACATTTCACCCCAAGTCAAAGGATATAAAAAATAATCAAAAGCCCTACCTGCCATGCTTTCAGCTGTTTTATTTTTTATTCGCAAAGACGACGAACCTATTATGATAATTTGAATACCCTGAAGCTGATCATAAATAATCTTAACCGCTCGACCAGGGTTCTCAATCAAATGAATTTCATCTATCAATATTTGTTGGTAATTTCCAATCATTTTCCTATAATTATCAGAACTATATGTCTCCAAACTATCAATCGTCGACTTCTCGTCTACTAACAAATACAAAGCATCAGGAAACAACTTTTTTAACAAAGTGGTTTTTCCCACTTGTCTAGCCCCCAATAAAACAACTATTTGTTTATTGACTTTAAAATGTTCTTTAATTTTCTCCTCTAAAATTCTGTATTTATTCACAGTCAAATTATAGCACCACTTTTACAAAAGTATCAACTTTTATAAAGTTAACTTTATAAAAATATAAACCATTATAA
>QMND01000002.1 GCA_003647605.1 Candidatus Shapirobacteria bacterium
CCTCCAAATTTTTGTGGAGCTTGATATGGCCAATGAGCATCAAAGAAATGTAAAAATAGTAAAAATGGTCTGTTCTTATCCCTTTGACCTATCCATTTTTTCGCCTTACTTACTACTACATCAGCCCGTTTTAAGGCAGATCCTCTCTTTTTTACATCTACAGTTAAAAGGGGGTCTGTACCATCTGCCAACAAAGGAATTTCATCATCGTAATAATCAAACCCTTTGTCCAACCCATACCACTTATTCATTCCAGGACAAGACACAATTGCACCTGTCTGATAGTTAGCCTTTTTAAACTGTTCCACAAAACTATTTACATCGTCATTTATTTGTTCTTTAAACAAATGTCTAATACCATGGTGATATGGTTGCAAACCGGTAAACACAGTAGCATGGCTAATCGGCGTCAAAGGAGAAGAACTTATAGTATTAAGAAAACTTACGCCCATCTTCCGCAATTTTTCTATACCCCTAAAATTGCCACTAAAAGCAACATCAGCCCTTAATGTATCCAACGATACTAATAATAAATTTTTCATTTATATTTCCTAACTATTAATTTATTTGATGGCTTTTGGTAAATAAGACAAATCAACAAAATCTTTCATTTGCACTTTATTTTTAATCATTTTTTGCTTATATATAAAATCTGCAGCCTCTTGCATAATCCTATAATCATCCTGATTAAATCCAAGTCTGATTGTCGCACCTTCCTTCAAGTTTGGTTCGATGCTTGAAGCAATAGATAGTGCATTGCTAGTAATATCAAGCTTCGATTCTTCCGTAAACCACTTATTGACAATATCAGTGTTTTCTCCGTAAAAGTCATAAGCACCACGGAAGGCTGCCAAAAAAGACTTTACAGAATTTGGATTTTGCTCAAGAAAATCACCAGAAACAAGAATTACAGAAACCACCTTACCCACTGCCAAATTTCTAACTAAACCTTTTTCTTCAAAAATAGCAGGGGTTGGATCAAAACCAGCTAAAGCATCTATTTTCCCCCAATTTTTAGCATTTTTATCTTTAACTAAATCACTTTGTTCGTAGATACCTAAGTTAATATTGTTCACATCGTTCTGAGAATCCAAACCAGCACCCTCCTCTTCTTTTAGAGCCATCCTCTGTGCCGCTGCCCCAAAAGGCATAGCCACTGTTTTACCTTTTAAGTCAGCCACTGTCTGAATATCAGACTTTGGTGGTACATATAAAGAAACCCTGTTATACATTAATCTTCCAACTATTTTCCAATTTGGATTTTTTGATAACAATATAGCCGCTGGTTGATCAGCTGTTAGTACTACATCCACCTCGCCAGCCATAGCTGCTTCGTTAAGTGGCCCACCGTAACTAAAACCCTTAAACTCTCCTTCCAAAGAATTGTTTTTAAGTAAGTTTGTGTGTTTTAATGCTTGCACTAGTTGACCTTCTGTCGCCCAAGGAATCTGCCAACCAATTCTAATTTTTACTAAATTCTCTTTTTTACCATCAAACTTTCCTATTTTCCAAACAGCCAACACAAACACAATAATAAATAACAAAAAACCAACCAAAATTCTTTTCTTTTTCATTTTTTTATTAAATTAATAATTTTAATAAGTATCTATGATGTACCCAAAGAGCAGTGACATGATTATACTAGTGAGTTGTAATCTTTGCAAGTGTTCGAGTTTTTTGTTAATATACACCTAAATATTTACTTGATATTCTGAGTATAATTACAGAAATGATTAGACCACCTAAATTGCAACTGGGAGATAAGGTAGCTATTGTTTCTCCATCTTTTGCTGGTCCAGGACAGTGGCCAGAAATTTATCAACTAGGCTTGCATCGGCTTACTAAAGAATTTAAATTAAAACCTGTAGAATTTCCCACAACTAGACAGGTTAGGGCCTCAGCTCGAGACAGATCGGTAGATCTAATCAGTGCCTTTCGCGACAAAAAAATTAAAGCCATTATTGCATCTCTAGGCGGGAATGATCAAGTAACTTATGTTAAAAATTTACCCAATCAAGTTTTTCGGGAACACCCAAAGGCCTTTTTCGGATTTAGCGATAACACTCATTTGTCTAACCATTTATGGCTCAACAGCATCATTTCTTATTATGGTGGTATGATTTTGACCCAATTTGCTTTTCAACAAGGCATGGATCCGTTTACCATCAAATATCTAAAAAAAGCCATGTTTGTCGGCGGTTGGACTCAACTTGAAGCCAGTCATCAATATAATGATATTGATTTAGACTGGGCAGACCCTAACAATATTAGCAAAAATAGAGTTTACGAAAACAACTCAGGTTGGTTTTGGGATGGGCAAGGCATGATTGAAGGTATTTCTTGGGGTGGTTGTCTAGAATCTATTGATGAGATGTTAAGACACGGGATAGCAATTCCAAGTTTAACAGATTTTGAGAATATAATTTTGTTTACAGAAACTTCCGAAGAAACTCCTTCAAAATCTTATGTTTTTAGAGTATATAGGGCTTTAGGAGAACGCGGTATTTTAGCAAAAGTCAAAGCGTTTTTAGTAGGCAGACCAAAAGCATGGTCATTTGAAAATCAACAAACTACCAGCGCCAAAAAAAAGTATAGACAAGCTCAAAGAGAGACAATTATTGAAATTATTCGTCGATATAATCCAACTGCCCCAATTGTTCAAAATTTAGACATTGGCCATACTGAACCACAAATTCCACTGCCTTATGGAGGCAAACTCAAAGTTGATACCTCAAAAAGAGAAATTTGGGCTAAGTTTTAATCATTTCTCAATACAATGTTTTTCAAACTACAATCAAGCATTAAAAATGTAGTTTTTGACTTAGACAATACCCTAATAGATACAAATCAAACTTTTCAAACCGCATTTAGAGAATCATCATTGTTTCTATCTCAAGCCTGTATACACCAAACACCCGAACATATATTCCAATTAGTCTCCAAAGTAAACCAAGCATTACAGCCAGAATTATTAGTACAACCAAGTCGAGTCGAATTAGCCGTTATATTAACCGCCAAAATCCTCAAACTTAATCCTACCGATAAAATAACAAAAAAAGCCATAAATAGAGTCAAACAAATTTACGACACAGACATCCCTACTGTTTTTAATGGTGCCACCGAAGTTTTAAATACCTTTTTACAGCTCGGAATCAGACCTCTCCTAATGACTCATGGAGAAGAAAATTTCACTTGGCACAAATTATCAAAAACTGGTTTACTGGGCAAATTCGAAACAAAAATCTGCTTCTCTGTTAACTATCCAAAAGAAAGTCAGTGGAAAGAAAACTTTGACAGACTAGGATTAAAAGCCAACCAAACACTAGTCATAGGTGACAACCCTCAGGCCGACATAGAAGCTACAATTCGCTTAGGCACCAAAGCTATTTGGGTTAGTAATGGACAAAAACGACCTGTTAGCTCTGTAGAAAATTTATGGCAAAAAAGGGTAATAGAAATAAATAAAATCGCTGATATTTTGCAACTTATTTAATATTACCTGTCTTGTTTAATTCATTACCTTTTACCTTTTTTATTTCCGCACTATAACCTCAATTGTGTTATAATCAAAACAACCACTATGTTCCAACCTATCTACACCATCAACAACCAAATACTTCAAAATATTGGTCACATTGAATCTTCTAAAGCCCTAATCGACGAAGCCCCTTTAGTCCCAGCCTACGAAAAACAATTTAAACAAGACGCCATGGTTCGCACTGTCCACTATGGAACCAGAATCGAGGGTAACGATCTTACTTTCCACGAAGTAGCTCGTCTGGTCGAAGGCCAAAAAATTACCGCCGGTCAAAGAGACATTCAAGAAGTTATCAACTATCGCAATGTTGTCGATTATCTCGAAGAAGTTTGGTCATTATACGACGCTGGATTACCCCTACCAGAAGAAAAAAAGGTTCCAGAAACTCCAGACAACCAAGCTCGACCTTTCTTTTATAGTCAAACTCTTATTAAAAAAATTCATAGTCTAACCACCAACAAAATCATTTCCACTGATCAATGTGGCCAATACCGACATCAACAAGTAGTCTTAAAAAATACCCAAACAGGCGAAATTGCCCATCGTCCCCCTCCCGCCATTGAAGTTCCATATCTAATTACCGACTTTGTCGATTGGCTTAACTCAGACAATAGTCAACAAATGCACCCAGTTATTAAATCAGCTATCACTCAATATATTTTAGTGGCTATTCACCCTTTTATTGAAGGTAATGGGCGAGTCGCCCGCGCCTTTGCCATTCTACCTCTTTATATTAAAAGTTATGATATCCGTCGTCTGTTTTCCTTAGAAGAATATTTTGATAAACATGCCGAAGATTACTACAATAGTATCCAAAGGACCCATCTTCAATCTTCTGATATTTTCAAAAGAGATTTAACCCTATGGGTTGAATACTACACCAAAGCTCTAGACATCGAATTTAATCGAGTTAAGGAAAAAGTTAAAGGTCTCAGTCGTGATATCCGCTTAAAACAAAAACTAGGTGGCAAACAAATTCCTCTTAGTCAGAGACAAATTAAATTGGTTGAATATATGCAACAATTTGGCGGTATTAGAATGCCAGAGGCTAAAGAAATCTTACCTATGGTTTCCGACGATACTATTTGGCGAGACCTTAAAAAATTAATTTCTTCTGGAGTTGTCGAAAAACATGGATCAACCAAAGGCGCTTATTACGCCCTCACCTCCGCCTAACATTTAACTAATTTATTTTCCCAATTTCCCAACAAAATTTAATACACTGCCACCGCCATATCTCTTATAAAAAAACAATCACCTTTCAAGCTATAATCACTCATGGCTAAATTTTTTAACCTATCCGATATCGACCTTCAAAAAATCAGTCCCAATCAACTCGGCCAACTTCTAATCGAAGCCAAACAAGCCTACTACACCACCGCCCAACCCATCATGTCTGACCACACCTACGACACTTTAGAAAACATCCTCCGTCAAAAAGCCCCACATCACCGTCTTTTTTCCACCATTGGCAATTCCAACTTCAAAACTGGCTGGCCCAAAAAAAAGCACTCCATGCCCATGGGTTCCCAAAACAAAGCCACTAACTATCGAGACATGATTCATTATTTTGAACTTAAAAAAATTCCTCCTCAAACCACCTTTGTAGTCCAACCCAAATGTGACGGCATTTCTCTAGAACTAATTTATAAACAAGGCCAGCTTGACAAAGCTATCACCAGAGGTGACGGTAGAGCAGGGGACTTAATTACCCAAAATGTGGTCAAAATGAAAAATTGTCAAACTCGCCTAAATCAAAAATTCACCGGCTCCATCCGTTGTGAAATAGTCGTCACCTATCAAGACTTCCAAAAAATCAAACAAGACTATTCCAATCCTCGTAACGCCGCTTCTGGTATCTCTCAACGATTGGACAGCCAGTTATCCCAATTCTGCACCCTAATAGCCGTCGATATTTACTCATCTCAACTCGACTTCAAAACAGAGACCGACAAAATAACATATCTTAAACAACTCAAAATTCCCACTGTTGAATCTCATCCAGCCAATTCTTTTGCATCAATAGAAAAAATTTACCAAAATTACCTTAAAAAACGCTCCACACACCCATTTGACATTGACGGTTTGGTTGTCAAAATTAACAATATCCAACTTCAACAAAAATTAGGCTCTCTTCATCAACACCCCAAACACCAAATCGCCTATAAATTCCCCCCAGAAACCAAACAAACCCAAATCCTAGATATTGACTGGACCGTTGGCCCCATGGGTCGCATCACCCCCGTTGCCAAAGTTGAACCAGTCCAAATCAGTGGAGCCATTATCAACTATATTTCTTTAGCTAACTACCAACTAGTCAAACAACAACAAGTCAACATTGGCGACATCGTCCAAATCAGTCGTCGCGGTGATGTTATTCCCCATCTAGAAAAAGTTGTCAATAAACTTAAACTAGGCCATGTTACCATTCCTCAAAAATGCCCTTCTTGTCATCAATCCCTAATTTTTGAAGACAAAAACTCTTACTGTCCTAACCTCAACCAGTGTCCAGCTCAAATCTTGGGCAGTCTCCGACTTTTCTGCCAAAACTTAGAAATCAAAGGTCTGTCCGAACAAACCATTAAAAAACTTTACCAACAAAAACTAGTTAAATTACCAGGCGATTTTTATAAACTACAAATATCAGATATCCAAAACCTCGACGGTTTAGGTAAAAAATCTGCTACCAACATCATCAACCAAATTCAAGCCAAAAGAAAACTCAGCCTTAGCCAAGTCTTCCATGCTTCCGTCATTCCTAATTTTAGTTTGGCCAGAATTAAACAAATCACCTCGGCTGGCTACCAAACTCCCTCTAAAATTATCAACATCGCCATTCCTCAACTCCAAGCCATCGATGGTATCCAACAAACCCTAGCTACAAAAATTCACCAAGCCATTCAACTTCGACGATCTTTTATCCAGTCCATCCTCGACCAAGTACAAATTAAAAAAACTAGTCGAAAAAAACAAAGTCTAAAAAATCTCAATTTTTGTATCACTGGTCAACTAGACACACCTCGTTCCCAAGACAAAAAACTCATCGAAGCGCATGGAGGCAAACTTTTGTCGGCCGTATCTAAAAACTTATCTTACCTAGTTAGCAATTCAACTACATCCAACTCTGCCAAATTCAAAAAAGCTCAACAACTTAATATTCCCATTATCAATCAGAAACAATTAATCAACATGATTAACCACTAAACCCTAGTTATTGACCGCCAACTATTCATCAACTACAATTCTAGACAATATTAATTCAAAAAACTATGCCAACCAACAAAAAAAACCACAAAAAAACCAACACTCTTAGCTTACCTGACAATACTGTTTCAGCTCTAACTTATTCTTTAACCTTACTTAGTGGCTTAATTATTTTTCTTTTAGAAAAAGACAATAAAACCATTCGTTTTCACGCTCTTCAAGCCATTATTTTGGGAGTTTTATGGATGGTATTACCGAAATTATTCTTATTTACTTTAATTTTAGCCCCTTTAGCCATCTTACTTAATCTTGTTTTTCTAGTCATTTGGATAATTTTAATTGTCAAGACTTACAAAGGCGAAAATTTTGATTTACCTATAATTTCCAATTGGGTTCGTAAACAGCTAAAATAAGTAATGAAAACCATTATCGGTTTAGGTAACCCCGATTCAAACTATCAAAACAATCGCCACAATTTAGGTCATCAATTTGTTGCTTACCTTAGCCAAGAATTATCTATTAAACTACAAAATAAAAAGAAAATATTAGCCCAAATAGGACAGGATGGTCGAAAAAAATTTTTACTAGCCATTCCTACTACCTACATGAATGAATCTGGTTTAGCTGTCCAAAAAATTGTCAATTTTTATAAAATCAATTTTGATAATTTATACATCGTTCACGATGATCTAGATCTAGAACTAGGTAATTGGAAAATCCAATTTAATCGAGGCTCAGCCGGACACAATGGCATTAAGTCGATTATCCAAAACCTAAACAGTCGGCAATTTTGGCGAATCAGAATTGGCATCGGCCACCCCCTTCCACCCATTCCAGTCGAAAATTTCGTTTTACAAAACTTTTCTAACCCAGAAAAAGTTATAATAAACCAAACTATTAAAACTATTAGTCAAAAAATCTTAACCGATATTATTGGGCCTATAGCTTAGTTGGTAGAGCACCCCGGTCGCATCGGGGAGACGAGGGTTCAATTCCCCCTAGGTCCACTCACACCCGCACTCTAATATCTGTCGCTACAACCTCCCCAGAAACCTTATCTTCCAACAACCTCCTCACCAGTTGATTCAAAACAGTCACCGGTCTTAGAGAATACAAATCTACCCTCTCCGTCGCCAGCGAACTCAACACCTCCAACCTTTTACGCACTATCCCTTCAGGTAAACGAGCAAACAAATCCGGCACTTCCGATAAAAAAAGAGCTTTGTTTTCCGCAATACTTGCCTTATACTCAGAAAAACGACCATTAGACCATGTCAACATGTCGCAATAAGCCAACACAATTGCCAAATAATTCACCACAAAGGCATATCTTATTTGCCCACGCAACTCACTCGTCTCATCAGGTAAATTTGACCAATCTAAAAAGGGCTCCGGTAATTTATCCACCCCCAATCTCTCCATCAAATACGCCTCCATTTCATCACGACTAGCTAAGTATCTCTCTGGCATATACAAAGCATTGTAACCCAACTCACTCTCTAAATCAACATCATTCTATATCACCACCCAACCTATATCTTGTCAAACTCATCCAACAGTTCTTTTATTTTAATCACTTTTTTAATTGGAAAAGCTAATCTTTCTTTGGCACAATACCTACTCATGATATCCTCATACAAATCCACTAAAACCCATACAGATGATTTTATTTCGCCCACTAGATTGGACGGATATGTTTTCTCAAACTTAGCCAGCCAACCTGCATCAATATCAACTAAATAGTCTCTCTGCCCATGCAAATAATAAACAACATTCAACAGTTTATCTCTAATACTTTTAATAGAAGCAAGAGCCAAATCTTTTTTTTCAAAAGACTTAGTTAGCATCACCTCCGATTGACAAACATAAGCATAGGCTTGCCTAAACATCCAAAAAAACCAATCTACAAAACTACCTTCTTTGTCATTCCACTTAGGCTTATCGGCATTAACTCTTTTCCCTCCACTTTTTTTCAACATCCTATCAAAAACACCCTCTTTATCAAACAACACCTTAACTGGCTCTAACATCCATCCGTCAAATTCACTCCTTTTCCCCATATCCATGTCCAAACGCACTCCATCTTCGAACAAAATTAAAGACATTTTGTCATAAACTTGATACAAACTCGACAAAACTGGCTTGATAGCCAACACATCCTCAAACACTTCTCTTAAACCATCTCTTTTATCGTCCTTAAATACCACCAACAAATCAATATCAGAAAAAGCTGTATTTTTGTCGTTTACGTGAGACCCCATTAAGGCGACTGCCACCACACTTTCGTACTTATTCAATATCGACACTAACTGAGCAATCGTTTGATTCTGCAACTCAACCTGTTTGTTTAACATAGTCACACACATTCAACCAATAATTACCGTATTTTACTACAAGTAACATCTAACCAAATTTTGTTTAGTCCTTTTTTCCTAGTCATCCAACAAAATTTCACAAACCACCGTAACCATTTTTCCCATCCGCTATAATAAACCTATGGCATTTAAGAAAAGAAAAAAATCATCAGCTCCCACCGCCATCGCCGATCAAATGGCCATCTTCAAACAAAATCTAGCCCAACGCCAAAAATATGTCAAAAATGAATTTCAAGCCTACGGTTTAGAACTAGCCAAAGAACTCAAAGATTGGAAAAATCGGTCCTTATACATCCGTCTAGCCAAAAATATGCCTCGCAAAATCCTCGATCAAGCCCGCTATTTCGTCAAAGACCAAATCCCCGGCACCATCGAAACCCCCTATAAATTGTTCATGTGGAAACTAAAACAAATTCGCCAGTCAAAACTGTTAAAATAACTATAGTATAATCACCAACTATGAAAAAAATTATCAAACATCTAGCCACCACCGCTTTTTTACTACTACCTATCTTCCTCTTTCTAGTTAATTTAAAAATCACAGCCATTGGCAGAAACACCACCGCTCTCAAATACAATCCCAAAAAAGATAAACTTGTTACCCCTATCAAGAAAGATATCAGTCAACAAATTACCTTAGCCGGCCAGATCCAAGCCCACCAACAAACTAAACTAAAATTTGCTACCTCAGGAAAGTTGGTTTGGGTTGGGGTCAAACTAGGGGATAAGGTTAAAAAAAATCAAGCTATTGCTTCCTTAGATAAACGAGAATTAAAGAAAAAGTTAAAAAAGAAATTAAACGACTATTTAACTAACCGCTGGAATTTTGAAGATACTCAAGACGAATATCAAGATGAACGAGACAAGTTAATTATCGATGATGAAATGCAAAGAATTCTAGACCGGGCTCAATTTTCCCTCAACAACGCCGTTATTGATGTTGAAATTTCCGACTTAGCTCTTAAATATGCCACCATTTACAGCCCCATCGATGGTATCATCACCAACATCGAACAAGATGTGACCGGAGTTAATATCACCCCAACTACCGCCGAATTTACCATTACCAACCCCAGCTCAATTTACTTTCAAGCCGAAGTCGACCAAGAAGAAGTCAGTCTACTCACAGAAAAACAATCGGCTACTGTTTTGCTAGACGCCTTTGACCAACAACCCCTACCAGCCACCATTAGTTACATTTCTTTCAGCCCTATTAGTGGTATCAGTTCCACTTCCTATCAAATCGATTTTCAATTTCAATCTCCTCAACTGTCCCAATACCGTTTAGGTATGACCGGCGATGCCACTATTGACCTAAGACAAGCCAAAAACAGTCTTTGTTTACCTTTTGAAGCCATCAATCAAGATCAAGAAAAATCCTTTGTCTATCTCAAGAAAGACAACAAGGATCTAGAAAAGAGAATCGTCAAAACTGGCATAGAATCAGACGACTACATTCAGATTTTAGACGGTCTATCCATGTCCGACACCATTGTTATTAAACAAGACTAAAAGCATGCCATCATCTCCCATTCTGTCTTTATCCAACATCAACAAATTTTACGGTCAAAAACCCAACCTGTTTCAAGCCCTCAAAAATATCAACTTAAAAATTTATTCTGGCGACTTTATCTCCATTACTGGACCATCTGGATCAGGCAAATCAACTTTAATGCACATCATTGGCCTATTAGACAATCCCAGCTCTGGTCAGATTTTTTTAAACAAAAAAGATGTTTCTAAATTAAAAGAAAAACAACTAGCCAAAATCCGTAACCAAAAACTTGGTTTTGTCTTTCAACAATTTAACCTACTCAAGAGAACTTCTTCTTTAGATAATGTCATCTTACCTCTGATTTACTCTGATTTAGCCAAAAAAGAACATAAGACTAGGGGGTTAGAAATGCTAAAAAAGGTTTCTTTGTCTGACAAGATCCACAATACTCCCGCCCAACTATCTGGTGGTCAACAACAACGAGTCGCCATTGCCAGAGCTTTGGTTAATCAACCCCAAATCATTCTAGCCGACGAACCAACAGGTAATTTAGACAGTAAATCTGGCCAACAAATAATCAAACTATTAATTAAACTAAACCAAGAAGGCCACACAGTTATTCTGGTCACTCATGACCCCAAATTAGCCAAAATCGCCAAAAAAGTTATAATCATTAAAGATGGAAAAATATGTTAAGACCCAGTCCCGCCGAACTATTTAAATCTAGTCTCAAAGCCATTTTCAAAAATAAAAGCCGCACTATTTTAACTTCCTTAGGCATCATCATTGGTGTCACTTCAGTCATTCTTTTAGTTTCAATTGGTAATGGTCTCAAATCCTTTATCTCTGAGCAATTTGAAAGTTTAGGATCAAATCTAATCTTTATCTCACCTGGTCAAATCTTTGACAAAAACGGCCAGATGAATCGAGACGAAAGCTCCATGTTTATTGGTGTCACTTTCGACCAAAAAGATATCGTCAAACTTAAAAGAAATCTAAAATCTCTAGTCTCTGATGTAGTTCCAATTAGTCAAAAAAAAGTTGATGTTAAATACAAAAAACAAAAAGAAAATGCCACTTTAATCGCCACCACCTACAGATATTCTAATGTCAGAAATACCAAACCACCAACCAATTTAGGTAGATGGTTTACTAAACAAGAAGACGCCAAAGGTAGTAAATTAGCCATTCTTGGTTTCCAAATCGCCCAAGACCTATCTCCTCATCAATCTCTGCTTAACCGTAAAATTGTCATTTCCGGCAAAAACCTCAGAGTTATCGGTATTTTAGACAAACAGGGGAGTAGTATGGGCGGTCCCGATCTGGACAATTATATATATGTTCCTTACAAAGCTGGAGCCAGTTTAACTGGTGATAAAAATAAAATCCAAATCATCAACATCAAAAGTCAAAACAAAGAAGATATTGACCTGGTTAAAAAGAAAATCAAAAAAATTATGTTAGAAAAATACGATAAAGATTCTTTTTCCGTCTTCGACCAAAGCCAAGTCCTGTCTAGCATCAACACTATTCTAAATACTTTAACCATTGCCTTAACCGGCATTGCCGCTATCTCTCTAGTCGTCGGCGGTATTGGTATTATGAACATCATGTTAGTTAGTGTCAGCGAAAGAACCAGAGAAATCGGACTTCGCAAAGCTATTGGGGCTTCACCTCCAGCCATCTTAATTCAATTCCTATTTGAAGCTACTATTCTGTCGACCTTCGGTGGACTAGTCGGCATTATTTTAGGCAGTTTGGGTACTACCACCATCAATCGCTTTTTTCCAGCTAAAGTCACCCTGTCCTCAATCTTGTTAGCTTTTGGTGTCTCTACTTTAGTCGGTATTATTTTTGGAGTCGCTCCAGCCAAACGAGCTTCCAAACTTTCACCCATAGAAGCCCTTCGCTATGAATAACTGCTATTATTAAATTAATGAAAAAAGAAATCATTAAACATAGTCTACCCATCTTAGTTATTTTTTTACTCACTTCTGTCTTCTGGTTCTTTCATCACCAGCCATACTATCTATACTTTCACCTGTTTTTAGGACTCAGTTTAGGCACCTTCTTTATAGATATTGATCATTTTCTTTATTGGTTTTTACTTCAACCTCAACTCGAAGAAAGTCGTTTAGCCAAATTACTCATTAAACAAAAACAATACAAAAAACTTTTTCAACTCTTAGAAGCCACCCATGATTCCCACCAATCTCTTATCTTTCACCACCTAACCACCCAAATTACCCTAGTCCTTTTGGCCACTTTTGTTCTCAGCTCCACAAATAGTCCATTTGCTATCGCTTTTTTAATCGCCACTAGTATTCACTTAAGTATTGACCAAATACATATTTTATTTCGACCTAATCAATCAAACAAGCAACAACTTCAACAATGGCTCTTTGCTCGCCTACCCATTCAATTACCAACCAAATATCTACCTCATTATGTCACCACTTTCCTTGCCATCAATCTAATTTTTATTATCTTTCTATTTAACTTCAATTTATGAATCAAATATCCCAACTCATCCAACAATCTCAACAATTTTTAGCTCCAGACGAAAAAGAACTACTATCAGATCTGCAGATTATTTTGGCTAAATTTGAAACTAGCACTCAACTTCATGATTACTCCTTTATGGTAGCCTTATTGGCCAAAGCTTATGAAGGCTACCTTAAACATTTTTTCTTAAAAATTAGTTTAATCGATCAAAGAACCTACACCAGTAATCGTTTTAGAGTCGGCAAGGCACTTAATCCTTCTTTGCGATATAAACGATTTTCTATCTATCAAAAAATGTCGGGATTAAATGGAAATGGAGAAGAATTAGCTGAAATACTTTGGGATGCTTGGAAAAGGGGACGCAATGAAATTTTCCATTACTTTCCTAATAATTTAAAAAAACTAAACAAACAACAAGCCCTAGATAGGATTAAACAAATACTAAAAGCTATCCTAAAATCTCACCAATTCTTACAACAAAACAAATACTAACCCAACTAACCACTTGCCCAAAATTATTTATAACGATACAATCATCCCATGACTAAAAAAACAAAAACACCCAAATATGTAAAAATTAGCACCCCTGCTGTTGTCTTTTTCTCTCTTTTACTAAGCCTAGTGTCCTTCTATGCTGGCATAAGTTATTATCAGCAACACCATGGTGATAACACTTCTTCTGATAAAAAATCAGTAGCCTCTTTTCAACCAACTAAATCCAAAAAACCTGAACTCAAATTTTTTGTTATGAGTTTTTGTCCTTACGGTAATCAAATTGAAGATGTTATTAGACCAGTTGCTGAACTTTTAAAAGACAAAACCGACATTCGTCCTCAATACATTTTTAACAAAATAAAAGATCTTAACACTTATTGCAAAAACAGCTCTGGTGATGCTAGTAAATGCCAATCTTATGTAGAAAATGGTTATTTCAAGACAGTAGCCAACTGTAAAAAAACTTTAACCGATAACCTTAAAAAATGTTTAAACACTAATGACTACATTAAAAGTCAGGATGGTAACTTTTACAGTTCCTTGCATGGACGAAGCGAAGCCAATCAAGATATTCGGGAAATTTGTGCTTGGCAACAAACTGATGATAAATCAAAATGGTGGAAATTTGTCCTCAATGTTAACAAAAACTGTAATCCACAAAATGTTGATAGTTGTTGGCAAAAACAAGCTAATCAGGCAGGTTTAGACGAAAACAAAATTACTGACTGTTTTGATCATCAAGCCATTGCTTTAATCGAAAAAGAAATAGAACAGACTGATAAATATAAAGTTACTGGCTCTCCAACTTTGATTATTAATGGAGAAAATTTTCCACCAGAATCTGGTTATACTAAAGACGGCAAGGGTGGTCTAAAAATTGGTAAAAAAGTTGTTCAACAAGCTGATTATCGAACTCCAAATGGTATCAAAGAAGCTATCTGCTCAGCCTTCAAAAAAGCACCTAAAGAATGTAAAAAAACCCTAGAAAAACTTGATAAATCCGCCCCCGCCTCCGGTGGTTGCTGATATCTCTATGAAATTAAATGCTCAGCAATTGAGGAAAAGCAAAGTAGGGGAGTCGAAAAAAAAGCAACAACTTATCAAACGCTACCCCATCGTCCTAGCTCTAGACAACGTCCTCGACACTTACAATATCGGTTCTTTTTTCCGTCTGGCCGATGCTATCTCAGCCCAAAAAGTCTGTCTTTGCGGTCCAGTCGTCACCCCTCCTAACATTAAAATTCACCGAGCCTCTATTGGTACTTGGAAATGGACAAACTGGCAACATTATCCCTCAACCCAAGACTGTCTTGATCAACTAAAAAAAGAAGGTTATCAACTAGTCGCCTGCGAATTAAACAAAAACAGCCAACCATATAATAAAATTAAATATAAGTTTCCTCTAGCTATTATTGCTGGTAACGAATCAAACGGATTATCTTCCACCATCCTCAAACAAGTTAATCATATCGCCGAAATTCCCATGCACGGCATCAACAAATCCCTTAATGTTTTAGTAGCCACCTCAATTCTGGCTTATCAAGCCCTAAGCCAACTTAACTAATTTTCACCTAAACTATCACCTTTTTTACACAGACTTTTTTTTCAATTTTTATCTATATTTTTTACCTAAATATCCGTTATTTTTGCTTCTTGTATAGCTAAATTCTCCCTGTTACACTTAATCTATAAGATTTCTGCCAATCAGTCTCTTGTTTTTATGTCTTCTGCACAAAAATACACTAGTCAGCAAATTGTCGTTTTGGAAGGTTTACAACCAGTCCGCAAACGACCAGCCATGTATATTGGTTCTACTGATGTTAGGGGATTACATCATTGTTTAACTGAAATCATCGACAACTCCATTGATGAAGCTTTGGCCGGCTTTGCTCACAATATTTGGGTAATTATCCATGCCGACGGCTCAGCTACGGTAGCCGACGATGGTCGAGGTATCCCTATCGACATTATGTCTAAATACAAAAAACCAGCTATTGAAGTTATTTTAACCACTCTTCATTCTGGTGGCAAATTTGAAGGATCAGCTTATAAGGTTTCTGGTGGTCTACATGGAGTTGGGGCCGCCTGTGTTAATGCTTTGTCAGTTAACTTTCAAGCCGAAATCCGACGAAACAACCAAATTCACTTTATCGAATTTTCCAAAGGCAAGATTACCAAAAAACTGGATAAAATCACTAAAACCAAAATTCCTATTCTTGAAAAAATTATCCCTTTCAACACCGACGGCACCACCATTACCTTTAAACCAGATCCCTCCATTTTTAAAGAAACTCTAGATTTTGACAAAAAAACAATTCTTAAATCCCTAAAAAATCGAGCCTACCTAACCTCAAAAATCTACTTTCACTACTACGACCAAAGAGACAACAATCAACAACACTACTATTTTGAAGGCGGTATTGTCTCTTTACTTAAAGCTCTAAACAAGAAAAAAACCGTTCTTCACCGACCAATCTATCTACACGGCCAAGCCAACGATGTTGATGTTGAAGTTGCCATCCAATACAACGATTCTTTCAAAGAAAACATCCCATCTTTTGTCAATATCATCAAAACTAATGAAGGTGGCACTCATCTCAGTGGTTTTAAAATGGCTTTAACTAAAACCATTAAAAACTATGCTTCCAAAAAAGATTTAATTAAAAATAAAAAGGATCAAATTACTGGAGACGACACCAGGGAAGGGCTATCTGCCATTATTTCCATTAAAATGCCCAGCAAAGATCTACAATTCGAAGGTCAGACTAAAGGTAAGTTAGGTAACAGCGAAGTCCAACCCATTGTGGCTAAAATAGTCAGAAAAGAACTAGACACTTTTTTAGAAGAACACCCCAATATAGCTAAAATTATCGTCGGTAAATCGCTCCTAGCCATTAAAGTCCGTAAAGCTGCCAAAGCTGCCAAAGATGCTATTATGCGCAAAGGTATCTTTGATTCTTTGGGCCTACCCGGTAAATTAGCCGATTGCCAATCCAAAATCCCCGAGGAATGTGAACTTTATGTTGTTGAGGGAGACTCAGCTGGAGGCTCAGCCAAACAAGGTCGTGACCGTCGCTTTCAAGCCATTTTGCCACTTTGGGGAAAAGCCATCAACACCGAAGATATGAGGCTAGACAAAATAGTTAATTCTAGTAAACTCAAAGATTTTATAATTGCCCTAGGTATGGGAATAGGGGAGACAGTCAATCCTAACAAACTTCGCTATCATCGCATTATTTTAATGTCCGACGCCGATGTTGATGGAGCTCATATCTCCACACTACTTTTAACTTTCCTCTTCCGTCATTTACCTTCCACTATCGAAAGAGGACATGTTTACATCGCCATGCCACCTCTCTACAAAATCAGACAAGGCTCAAATTCCAAATATGTTTACACCGAAGAAGACAAAGATGAATATCTCAAAACCTTAAACCCTAATAAAAAAATAGACATTCAAAGATACAAAGGTTTAGGAGAAATGAATCCGACTCAACTTTGGGAAACCACTATGAATCCCAAAAACCGTCTACTTAAAAAGATAACTATCGAAGACGCTCAAAAAGCTGACGAAATATTCAAAACCTTAATGGGTTCTGAAGTTCCTCCTCGTAAAAAATTTATTGTTTCCAATGCTCATCTAGCCACTCTAGATATCTAAAAAATGTCTGACAATAAACAACCAAACATCAGTCCTATCGGCAAAATTATCGAAACCGATATTGTGCCTGAAATGAAAAAATCTTATCTAGATTATGCCATGAGCGTCATTGTTTCTAGAGCCTTACCCGATGTTCGCGATGGCCTAAAACCAGTTCATCGTCGCATTCTTTACGCTATGAATCAAATGGGTTTATCTCCTGGCGGTAAATTTTCTAAATCAGCCAAAGTTGTCGGAGAAGTTTTAGGTAAATACCACCCTCATGGCGATATGTCAGTCTATATGGCCATGGTCAGAATGGCCCAAGATTTTTCTCTTCGTTACCCTCTAGTTAAAGGTCAAGGGAATTTTGGTTCCATCGACGGAGATCCACCAGCCGCTATGAGATACACCGAAGCCAAAATGGCCAAAATCTCTATCGATATAATCAGCGACATTCACAAAGAAACCGTCGACACTAGCGAAAACTTTGATGGCACTCTTCAAGAACCAACTGTCCTACCAGCTAAAATACCCAACCTTTTACTTAACGGAGCTGATGGAATTGCTGTCGGCATGGCCACCAAAATTCCACCTCATAATTTAAGTGAAATATGCCAAGCTATTGATTTCATTCTTGATCACTGCCAACTAGAAACTCAAAACATACCCAACCCACCTCAAATTAAAATTAAATCCACTAAAGACAAAGTTCTTCAACATATTTATCAACTAGAACAACAATCTTTCCTATTAGAAACTAAAGCTACTGTAGCTCAACTAAGCCAATTTGTTAAAGGTCCTGATTTTCCTACCGCTGGCATAATATATGGAAAACAAGGTATTCTTGATATGTATCAAACTGGTCGTGGCAAATTTATTATTCGTGGCAAAACCGACATCGAAGAAGTTAAAGGCAGATATAGAATCATTATTACTCAACTACCTTATCAAGTTAACAAAGCTGATTTAGTCCAAAAAATTGCTCAACTGGTTCGAGATAAAAAAATTAACGGCATTTCTGATCTTAGAGATGAATCGGATCGGCACGGTATTAGAATTGTTATCGAAATCAAAAAAAGTGGCCGACCCAATTCTATTCTTAATAAAATATACAAATTCACCCCTCTGCAAACTTCCTACTCCAGCAACATCATCGCCCTAG
>QMND01000003.1 GCA_003647605.1 Candidatus Shapirobacteria bacterium
AAAAAGAAAAGGGGTGGCGGGTAAAAGGGTGGAGTTAATTGGGGCGGATAACATAGAGACGAAAAATGAAATAAGCAATAAAAATGGAATGGTGAGTTTTGAAATTGTATCTGACCAAGCAGGTCAATTTAAGTTAACGGCTACAGTTGAAGGAGTGCCTTTAAATCGGGGAGTGACAGTAACTTTTAGATAAAGTTGTGGATGGATTTGGTAGAATGAGATAGGATGTCGAATAGGAAGTATTTAGCCACTATAATTTTTTTGTTAGTAGCCTTGATAGCTTCTTTGTTTTTAACTTTGAAGACGACAGTTTTTTTTGGTAGGGCTAATAGTACCAATTCTAATCCGGTTTTGTTGGAGAATTCCTATTTGTTTGCTTCACCAATTCAAGCTAAAGCTGGGGGAGATGAAAAAATTAGAATAACGGTGTTTTTGTTGGATAGTCGAGGTTTGGGGGTGTCGGATCAGAAGGTGGATTTAGTAGTTAAGCCAGATTTAGAAATTGAGGAAGTACAGGCCTTGAGTGATGATAATGGTAGGGCAGTGTTTGATATTAGTTCGGGAATGGTGGGGACTTATGAGGTGATGGCTGGATTGGGGGCTAAAAGTTTGGTACAGAGGATTAAAGTGGCTTTTCATTAGGAAGAATAATTAGAGATTGGGGTGTTTGTTTTTGTTGGTAGATGAGATAAATAAATATAGCTAGAGTGAGAATAAATAAAGGCAAGAGAATGATTAGTAGAGAATATTCTTGCCAGTATATGAAAAAGAGTGATGGTAGAGAGAAGGCTAGAGTGTTAGATTTGGGGCTAGGTCCGAGTTGGGATATGGAGCTGGCGACATATAGGCGGTAGTCAGTGGAATGACTGGTGGGCAGATTAAAACTAAAGTTACCAGTGGAGTCGGTAGCAGAGGAGAGTTTGGGGAGAGAAAAAGCGTGAACCGATTTGGGGAATAGAGGGGCATGATTGTCTTTTTGAAAAAAGAAAATGTTAATAGGGGTGTTAGGAATGCTTTGACCAGAGGCAATAACGGTTTGATGGGGAGAGAGTTTAGGGGAATTTATGGTTAATGTAGGGGCAATGATAATTGGTCCAATGTTGGAGTGTTGGTGGAGGGCGGGAGGTGGAGGAATGCAAACTGGTGGACTTTGGCGATGATCTTGGTCAATGGTGGATAAGCAGAGTTCGGAGGGTTTGGTGGGAAGAATGGTGTTTTTAAATTCGAAGTAACCCAATTTGTTGCTGTAGGTGAGATCAAAGATGCGACTGTTTTTTAGTTCGACACGAGATGAGGGAGAGGTGTAGCCGAAAATAGTGACAGAAGATTGACCGAGGTGGACAGAGATAGAGACTGATTTGGGTCGAGTTTTGGATTGGTGGAAGGCAAGGATGGGAGAAGTTGAGTGAAAAAGTAACAAGAAAAAAAACAAGATAAACATATGTTTATGATACAGGAAAAAAGTGTTGTTTACTTACTTTCTGTCTTTGTATTTTTGTCTAAGCGCTTGGAGTTTATGGTTAATAAGAGTTTTGTTTTTGGTTGATTTTGGTTTAGTTGGTTTGTGGCGAAGTAGAATAACTAAACTGATTACTAAAGCCGTGATAGTAAGAATAAGAATGATTAGCCTCCAAGGGATGACCCAGAAAAAAGCGGTGGCTAGGAGAGGTTGGCCATTAGTACCAAAAGTAGTTTGGAGTTGAGCTTTGTAGCGACCAAAAAGCCATTTTTTATCTAACTTGGTTTGAAAAATTCTGTTGGTTTGGGGAAAGATGTTGGCGGTAGGGAATAAGATGTTGGCAGTATTGGCTCCAAAAAGGTTGGTAATAGCAATATGTCCAATGGGGGCGATGTGAATGTCTGATGAATTACTGATAGTAGTTAGGATATTAATTGGGCCGTATTCGGAAAATTTGGGGATAGAAAATTTAGAAACTGATGCTTGTTGGTGGATATCACCGGGGATGGTGATATAAACAATGGTGCCAACACTAGTATTAATGGCGGTACCGCTTTGATTGATGACACTTTCGTTTTTAGGGCTGTGAAGAACAACAGCGTAATGTCCACCAGGTAAAGCATCTTTAGGGGCGATGACGGTCAGTTGGACAGCTTTGGTTTGACCAGCTTTAAGTTTGAATTGACTAGGAGAAACCTGGATCCAAGAAGCTGATGCCCAAGGGTTAGTGGATTGGTCTAGACCTTCAATTTGGATTGGAGTGCCTTTATTGTCATTAACAATTAAGTCTTTGATGTTAGTTTGAATGTAACGAGTTGAATTGGATTCATTTCTAATTTTGATAGTTTTGGTAATGACTTTATCTGGTTGAACTGTAATTTCAAGACGAGGGGGGATAGCAGTAATAGACAGACTGTTGTCAGCCAAGACAGTAGAATGAAAAAGGAAAAAGAATGAGAATAAGAATAAGGATAACATCCAGCTTTTTGATTTGATGTTTTTGACAAGGGGGGCAGTGATTTTCATTTTTTATTTAAAAGGTAGCGGTGGCGGTATAAGTTAATGCGTTTTCATAATCGCCAGCTTCTTGGGTAGTACTGATTGCTAAACGGTAACAAATATAAATTCTTTCAGTGGAGGTGGGGGTAGAAGTATTAGAAAAGAGAGTAGTTGAATTGTCTGTTCCTTGTCCAAAAGGTCTAGCCACAAAAGTACTTCCATCGTCGTAATTAAAAGCAGTAGAATTAGCATTAACATTTTCAATGGAATAACCAAAACCAGATTCGTCGTTTTCAGTTGACCATTCGGTGGCTGAGGAGGTGGTGCAATCTTCGGAATCGCAGTCGGTGTCAGGAATGGTTACACCAGTGTTGGTATTTTTTAAACTATTGCTTTCAAAAGCAGTGACGGCGTAACCGTTGGCTGCGTTAGTAACACAAGATAAACGATGAGCCAGATCGTTAAAACTAGATAGGTTTATAGAATCAAAAGCAATTGAAGTGGTAGTGGTGTTGTCGGCATTGGTACCTAAAGTGTTACCGCATCGACTATCGCCAGAGGTGACATTGGTGTTGTCAATAGTGAAAGTGAGAGTAGGATCAACAGTAGCTGTAACTCGAACAGATTCAACTACAGCTACTTTGCCTTGAGTGCTATCTCGAACAGTTCCACTAGAATCAAGATGTCGAATATAGAATGAATAAACATCAGTTGATCCACTAGCTTGACCCTTGATGTGATTTGAAGTGGGGCTTGGAT
Organism: Candidatus Shapirobacteria bacterium; assembly: GCA_003647605.1. Lineage (GTDB taxonomy): Bacteria > Patescibacteriota > Microgenomatia > UBA12405 > UBA12405 > B61-G2. The sequence goes on from QMND01000003.1 coordinate 3,218, forward strand.
TAATTAATTGAGATCCAGTAGATAAAGATCGGCCAACAACCATGGTGTAACCAACTCCGACCACACTAGTAACTCCAGTTCCTAGAGTACATGAAATGACATGATAAGAAGTACTGTCAATAACGGTAGTGGTTCCGACTCCAGCAGTAGCGCCTAAAGGACAAGAAACATCGGCGGTTTTTAGTCTAGTTCCTGACCCTGTGGTGGTTGATCCGACATCCATACCAGAATCAAAACCATGTTGATCGGGAATACCGTCGTTGTAGGTTTCGCCACTAGTGGTGGATGCTTTGATTAAAAACTGAAATACACCAGCGGTAAAATTACTAACGGGAGTGAAATGGACGGTATGAATTGCCGATCGAGTGGCAATAATGGCTTCGCCGGCAATGATGTTGGCACTGTTTAAACCAGAAGTAATTTGAAATTCGGCGGTATTACCAATATCTTTAACTGTATACAAATCAATAGCGGTCGAGCCACTACGACCAATACCAATGACATCGTCAGCAAAAAGGTTAGCGGTGGTGTCGGATGGGTTGTTGGAAGTGCTAGAAATTTTTACTAAAGTATTGGTGGCGCTGTTACCAGTACCGAGAGTGCCATAGTAAGATAATTGCGATGTAGAAAGAGTGTCTTTGACTGAGCTAAGGTTGGCAGATTGAAGTTGGGTGGGGAAAATAACTCTAAGTAGAATGGCTGAAGATAAAATAATGACTAGAAATAAAAAGCGTTTAATCATAGCTATATATGTATAAATATGACTACTTAAAAGAAATAAGTCAAGTTTTAGTTTTGGTTTTTTTGAGTAGGAGATAAATTAAAAAGGAAATGAGAAAGATAAACATAAGAGGTGAGATGGGGAGAACAAAGAATGAGGCGGTAGTAGGGGAGATTTTGACATTTGAATTTAGTTCTAGATTGACGGTATAAAGGCCGGGCCAAAAAGGAGGGGAGATGGTGCATTGGATGGGTATTGGGTGAGTGTCTTGTTGGTTAAAGCATTGGATGGGGCGAGACCGGTGAGCTAGATATCGGTGAGGGAATATGGGAATTTGCTGGAAAAGGTGATTGTTTTTAGTGATAACTAGCTGACCGTTGGAGTGAAAAAGATAGTTGGATTGGTTTTGGAGGTCTAGGTTGAGGTTGATTTTAGAAAAGAGAATGTCTTTGATTTTAGGAGTGGTGGAGAAAGAAATTATTTTAGCTTGGTGTTTAATTTGATCAGTGTTAGAAGTGGAGATGAAAAGATGGGAACCGATTTTGGCGGTGGTTTGGGTGGAGTTGGTGGATGTAGAGTAGGGGTTTTGTTGGTTTAGAAAGAGGGTGAAATAAGATTCTGGTAATCTATTTGGTAGTTGGATCTTGAGAATGAGTTGTTGGGCTTGGCGAGGAGGGATGGAAAAAGGTTGGTTGAGTTTGATATTGGAATTGAGGAGAGAAAAATGAACAGGAGTGTTGGTTTGAGGTAGATATTGGGGTGATTGATTGGTTGAGTTGGGTTGCCATTGTTGAATAGAGGCGGATAAAAAAATGGGAGAGGATGAATTGTTTTGAAGTTGGTAGGTTTGGGTAAGATGTTGGTTGGGTTTGGCTAGAATTTCGAGTTGGGCTGGAGTGATGGATAAATTAAAAGGCATGGTTAATGATAGCAAAGAAAAATGGAAGTCATTGCGAGGGGCCTGCCATACGGCAGGTAAACTTCGCGACGTGGCAACCTGCCTGCCGGCAGGCAGGCCTGCCCGCAGTGCCTACAGATCACAGCTGTTGCAGGCGGGTTCCGTTGGAGGTGTAAAAAGTGGTTGGGGTGGGATAGATATTAAGTTTGTTAAAATGGGGGATGAAGAAAAACCAGTTGATTTTGATAAAAGGTGGTAGTGTTTTTGCTAGTAAAGAGGATTTTTATAATTATTTAAGGCAGGTGGAATACAATCCATATAAAAAAAGAAAGAAGTGGTCTGAGTGGCTAAAAAATGAGTTGTGTGAAAGTTTTGATTTTTTTGAACCGTTAATGCCCAACAAGAGATGGGCTGATTATGAAGCTTGGAAGATCTGGTTTGACAGGGTTTTGGAATTTGTTGACAAAGGTGTGTCTTCGAAACTGGTTTTAGCTGGACAGTCGTTGGGGGCTGGTTTTTTGCTTAAACATTTGAGTCAAAATAATCTGTTAAAAAAAGTGGATCAGCTACATTTGGTATCGACAGCTTACAAAGATAACGACAAAACTGGTGAGAAAATTGGTAATTTTGAGGTTGATTTGACTAAGTTGGAGGAAGTAGAGAGACAGGTTAAACAGATATTTATGTATCATTCTAAAGACGATAAAACTGTGCCTTTTGAAGATGGTTTGTATTTGAAAAAATATTTCAAAAAGGTAGAATTTTTGGAGTTTGAAGATAGGGGGCATTTTTCTCAGGCAATTTTTCTAGAGTTGTTGGAGGAGATAAAGCGTGTCTAGTATTTGGGGATAGCGGTGAAGGTGATATTGTTGCGATAGTTGCCGGCTGGTTGGGTGGCGGATATGTTGACTTTATAAGTAATTCTAGCCGAACGGTCTTTAACATCATTGTCTTCTTCCATAATAATTTGAGCTTTTTCTGAATTGGAATAATTAGCAAATTGGCGGAAATACGAAGAATCGGCGAAAAATTGGGAAGTGCCAACTCCAGTAGCTACCTGACTAGAGTTAATTCCCATAGCGCTTAAGCCAAAACCGTAGGTGGTGGCTTGAGTCCAAGTATCAGAAGCGGATTCGGAGCAGGTGCCGTTGTCGCCTAGAGTGTCGGAGATTTGGTGGGAAGCGTCGATTTGTAGAGGGTGATTTTCATGGGTGTAGATTTGATAACCGTTACCATAGGGAGTGGTGATGGTGATAATGTTAGTGTCGGTAGTGGCTATCCCAGCTACTAAAGTGCCAAAATCTATATCTAAATCATCGATAGCGAAGGCAAAGGTGTTGAAGGTGTCATGAATGTATTGAAAACCTGATTTAACAATGAAACCAGCCGAGTCATATTGACCAGGAGCGTTTTGGCCGACAGTGTCGGTTAGTTTGTAGTTGATTGATGATTTACGACCGCCTGTCATATTAAAATTTCCCCAGTTGATGCGGTAGGAATTGGAGGAAAAAGATTGGGCTAGAATGGGGGGGGTGATGAATAAGCCGAAGATTAGAATTAAAAAAAAGTTTTTATTGAAGGACATGATAGTTATATGATAAAGGAAATTTGGAAAAAGTTGTTTAGTCGGTTTGTTGGTCGATTTGGCGGGTAAGTTTGGCGGTTGATTTAGACAGGGATTTGAGTCGTCTTTTGATTTTTTTAAGAAGTTGAATAGATGATTGGGGTAGTTGGGGTTGAGATAGAAGAATAGAAAGAGAGTCATTGATGGAACTTATTCTGGTTTTGAAGATGGTGGAATACCAAAGAAAAATACTGGTTTCATCAGTGGTGACATCTTGGTTGGTTTTTTGGAGTTGTTTTTGTTGTTGGCTAATGAAATAGGAAAGAGGGCTAATGAATAAAAGGGAAATTAGAGGTAAGACGGATTGGTTAGAATTTAGGGACTGGGATAAAAAGATAATCAACACTAGAGAATAGGCTAGAGTTAGAGGTGGTGGGTTTTGAAAGGCGATGGTAAAAAGTAGAAAATAGACTAGAAAAAAAGCAGGGGAATTGAGACCGTTAGTGTTGAAAATGATTAGGTTGATAATAAAAGAAATTAGGATGATGAACGATTGGTTGTTTTTGTTAAAGAGTTGTTGATGGTGGTATAGAGATAGGAAGAGAAAAATAGTAGTGAAAATGGCAATGATTTGAATGGTGTAAATTTGAAAAGGGGAGATGGAGAAGATGTAGGAAAGGATGGTGGATAATGACAAGAAAAATAGTTGAAACATAATTGATGATAGCATGAAGGGAAATGTTAAGATGAAGTATGTTGTGGTGGAAGAAATTGAGATTGGTAGATGGTCTATTGGTAGTGGGAATTATTTTGGTAATTATCGGTTTGGCGATGGCTTGGAGACAGCAGAAAGGTAATGATGAGATTAAGTGGACTAAGGCTAATCAAACGGTCAAGGGGGCAAGAAAATATAGTTATGAAAGAAAAGAAAAAAGACAGGGAAAAGTTAGTTTGAATGGGGCTAGTCAGGAGGAGTTGGAGAGCTTAAGAGGAATTGGTCCGGCTTTGGCAGACAGGATTATCGAGTATAGGCAACTAAATGATGGTTTTAGAAATATAAAAGAAGTGATGTTGGTTAGAGGAATTGGAGATAAGTTGTTTGAGAAAATTAAAGATGAAATTGAGCTGTAGGTTTTCAAAAAGTTGTGACATTTTGAAAGCTAACTTTTAAAAAGTCTTGACATTTTGAAAGTCTAATTGGTAAAATAACAAGATGAAATACAAAAGATTATTGGATGATAAGTTGGAAAATCACTTTGATAGGCATCCTAAACAGGCTTTAGTATTGTTAGGAGCTAGACAAGTGGGTAAAACAACTATTTTGAAAAGGTTGTTCCCAGAAGCAAAATATTTGTTGGTTGATGAGGTGGGAGTGCATAAGATCTTGGAAAGTTATAGTTCGGCTGTTTATAGGCAATTAATAGGTGGTGCTAAGAGAATTTTCATTGACGAGTTACATTTATTGTCTAATCCAGGTCGAGCAGTGAAATTGATTTATGATCAAATACCAGAAGTTGAAATTATAGTTAGTGGTTCATCTTCTTTGCATATTAAAAACAAAATAGCTGAGAGTATGGCAGGCAGAGCTATTGATTATTTTTTATATCCTTTGACATATTCAGAGTATTTGTATCAAACAAACATAAACGATCGAATGGATTATGTGATTAGTTCGAAGTTGTTGAGTGGAGATGAATCAAATAGTGTGGCGACTTATGACATCGAAAGTTTGGTTGAGGCAATGTTGTTGTATGGTCAATATCCTTATTTAATAAGAAATCCTAGGGATAAGTTATACCTAAAAAATATGATTGATAAGGCGGTTTTTAAGGATATCGTGGCCTTGAATTTGATTGAAAACAGGAGCGAAGCCTTAAGATTGTTAAAGTTGTTAGCCTATCAAATTGGTAATGTTTTGAGTTATTCGTCTTTGGCTAAAAGGTTGGAAATTAGTGCGCCGACGGTTCGTAGATACATTGATATTTTTGAGCAGAGTTTCATAATTTATAGGCTGTCTCCTTTTATGAATAATACGGGTAGAGAGATTTCTAAATTACCTAAAATTTATTTTTGGGATTTGGGGTTGAGAAATGCCTTGGTGGACAATTTTAATGAGTTAGAATTGAGATTAGACAAGGGAACTTTATTTGAAAATTTTATCGTTAATGAGTTGAAAAAAGAATTTGATTATAATGATAGTGGTTATAGGCTTAGATATTGGAGATTGAGGTCGGGGCAGGAGGTTGATGTGGTTTTGACTAAAGGGGATGAAGTTTATGGTTGCGAGATTAAGGTTGGTAGAGGTAAGGTGTCAACGGCTTTTAGTAATCGCTATCCTAAGGCAAAAAAAAGATTAATAAGTTTGGATAATTTTGTGTAAAAATAAAATATGTTGAAGGGGTTGATGGTGAAGGTGGTTAAGTCTAGTTTGCCGATTAAAGAAGCGGGGTTGGTGTTGGGAATAGTTTTGGGAGATAAAAGTGGTTTTAGTCATCAGTTTTATCAAAAATTGATAGATAGTGGTTTGGTTCATATAGTGGTGGCTAGTGGGACTAATGTAATGTTGGTTAGCAGTTTGGTAATTGAAAATTTGGCTTATATTTTAGGTAGAAAAAAGGCTATAGTTGTGGGTTTGGGGGTGTTGTGGTGGTATGCCTTGATGGTTGGTTTGGAGGCGCCTATTTTGAGAGCTAGTTTGCTGATGACTATTTTTTATTGGAGTCGATTATTAGGTAGAAAGTATAGTTTAAGTAGAGGTTTGTTAGTAACAGTGGCGATAATGTTGTTAATAGATTGGCAGATGATTAAAGAGGTCAGTTTTTGGTTGTCTCTAATGGCTTTTTTGGGAGTTTTAACTTACAGAGGTAGACATAGTTGGGCTTTGACTTTATGGGTGATGGTTTGGGTGTGGCCGATTTTATCTTTAGTGTTTGGACGATTGGCTTTGTTGAGTTTCGTGTTTAATATGTTGGTGTTGTTTTTGGTGGAAACGATTAGTTTGGTGGGTTTGGGGGCTATGTTAGTAGGATTGGTTTGGCCGATGGTGGCTAGATGGTGGTTGTGGTTAATTTATCCTTTATTAAGGTATTTTGTTATGGTAGTTGAATGGGGGGCTGATTTGAATTGGATAGTCGATTTTAATTTTAATTGGTGGATGTTGGTTGGTTGGTATCTGATTTTGTTTTGGTGGTTGGAGAAGAGGAAGAAGAGACAAAAACTTTGTTGTTAGGAACACTAGGAGTTCTAATAGCAATGTAAGTAACAGCTTCGATAATTTGGGTGATAGTTTCATGGACGCCGGCTTGTTGGAAAATAAAATCGCCGGCTTTGATAATGTATTGTTTACCATCGAGGATCATTTTGGCTTTACCAGTTATGAAAATTAGCATTTCTTGGCCGGTGGGGTGGTAGTGGTTTGGCGATGTTTGGCCTGGTGATAGGTGACCATATTTGATTTCAAGTTGATCGGTTTTTAGAAGACTGTTGGAAGGATAAAAATGACCACACAGCCAACCTCTGGCATAAGCAGGGAGTTTGTCAATTTGACCAATGTGATAGTTCATGGGTTTATTTTATTATGACAGAAAAGTGATGAAAAAGTGGGGAAGTGGGGAATGTAAAAATCAACATAGTAGAATAATTTAATGAAGAAGTGGTTGTTGTGGTTGAGTTTGATGGGCTTGGTGTTTTATGTGGCTTTGGAGTGGAATGACTACAACCAGGTTAAGATAGTTTTTTGCGATGTGGGACAAGGAGATGGTTTTTTGGTAGAGAAGCAAAATACTCAGTTTTTGTTTGATGTGGGTTCAGCTAATCAAAAAATGTTAGGTTGCTTGGCTGATAATATACCTTTTTGGGATAGACAAATTGAAGCTATAGTGGTAAGCCATTGGGATGAAGACCATTGTGGAGCTTTAGGGGAGATTGATGATTATTATCAAATCAAAAAATTGTGGTCGGGGGTAAAAGCTAAAGACGGTTTTGAGCAATTTAATTATGCAGACATTCTGAATAAAGGTGATAGATTAACAAATAGTTGGTTAGATTTTGAGGTGTTGTGGCCGGATAAAAAAGTTAGATTAAATGAAAAAAGAATCGATGTCAGTAATTATTATTCAGTGGTGGCTTTATTAAAAGTGGTTGGTAAAAAAGTTTTGTTAACTGGTGATGCTCCTCAACAGGTAGAGCAAAGATTGGTGTGGAGAGGTGATTTGAATGAAGAAGTTGATATTTTGAAAGTTAGCCATCATGGATCAGCTACGGGGACAAGTCAGGATTTGTTGGAGGTAATTAAACCCAAAATGGCAGTGGTTGGAGTGGGTAAAAATAACTATGGTCATCCAACTAAAGAGGTGTTAGATAGGTTGAAAAGGGCGGACATAGAAATTAGAAGGACGGATATGATGGGGAATGTGATATTAAGACAGGGAAAAGAATGGTAGTTTTGAAGTAAAAAAAATGGTTAAATGGAGAAATATGAACGGTTTTGTTAATGGGCGCATGTTGGTTTATGTCTATAAATTGGTATTGGCGATGGTGTTTAGTGTGTTTTTGGTGTGTCTTTTTTTGTTTGAAACAAAAACAGTTCAGGCTTTAACAAAAACAGTGACTAGTAGGGTAGATTTTAAGGCTGGTAAATTTGACGGAACGGAGGCGGATAGTCAGGAAGGTAAGTTGAAATTAAATCCAGCTGGAAGTTGGGTGCCTAAGACTTATAAAACCCCAGATCGGGCTTTGTCGGTGGGAACGGCCATTGTGAGTGACGGGGATTATGTTTATACCTTAACTGGTTATGAAAATATATTTTCTAGATATTTGCCACTGGAAAACAAGTGGGAGAGTTTGGCGGCGGCACCAAGAATGGCCTATTATGGGGCTGATTTGACGGTTTTGGGGAATTATATTTATGCTGTTTTTGGTGGTTATCAAAAAGAGTTTGCTAGATATTCGATTATTAACAACTCTTGGGAAGAATTGACTAATGCGCCTGATTTGATTTATGGAGGTGGATCTTTGTCTAGTGATGGAACTTATGTCTATGCTTTGAGAGGTGGGGCAACGAGCGATTTTTGGAAATATGATGTAAGTGAAAACAGTTGGTCAGTTTTGGCTAACCCACCCTCAACTATTTATCACGGAGCAACTTTGGTGTATAACAATGGATATTTATATACACCTAGAGGTTACAACCGTAACACTTTTTATCGTTATGATATTTCGGGGAATTCGTGGACGACCATGACCAATGCGCCAGGGACTTTTTATGATGTTCATAATGCTGATGTGGTTAATGGGTATATTTATATATTAAGAGATAGGAGTACAACGGATTTTTATCGTTATAATATTTCTGGAAATAGTTGGGAGACTTTAAGTACGGCTCCGGCTACAACTCGTTATGTGGGGGTGGTCTATAATTCTAGTAATAGCCAGTTGTATGTTTTTAGAGGTAACGGTCAGTATGATTTTTGGAAATACGATATTGCCAATGATGAGTTCTTAGGTCCAGCTAATTTGCCAGCTAATCCCGGTAGTGGGGCTGATTTAATAGAACACAACGGTTATTTATATTATCCTAGGGGTTATAACTCAACTTCTTTTTACAGATATGATGTGAGTGGGGATAGTTGGGAATCTCGGGCAAATTTGCCAGCTAGTTTTAACGATGACACTAAAGGAGTAGGAGTAGGGGGAACATTGTTTTTCTTTAGAGGGGGAAATACGACCAGTTTTTATTCTTATGACACGACGGCTAATTCGTGGTCAACTAAGGCTGAGGCACCAGCCACTATCCGTTATGGAGGTTGTTTGGTTTATCCGGGTAGCGGTGATTATATTTATGCAACGAGGGGAAATTATAGTCGAGCTTTTTATCGTTATAGTATCTCTGGAGACAGTTGGGATGATGGGGCGGTGGCTGATTTACCTGACAATAGTGAAGCAGCTTATGGAGCGAGGTTGGCTTGGGACGGAACCGACATTTACTATTTTTCGGGATCTAGAACCAATCAGTTGTTGAAATATAATATTAGTGGAGATAGTTGGACAGAATTGGGAAGCCTGCCTTATGCACCTTTTTGGGGGACAGATGTGGTTTATTACAATGGTAAGTTTTATGTACAAGCTGGTTATTATAAAGATGATTTGTGGGAGTATAAAATTAGCAGTGGGGTGTGGAGGTGGTTGGGTAATATGCAAGATAGATATGCGTATGGTTTAGGGCCTTACAACGGGGGGTCTCTAGAGTATGTAAATTATGGGGGCAATCATTATTTGTATTCAATTTATGGCAACAATATAAATAATATGTTTGTTTACAGTATTAGTAATGATGATTATGTAGCTAGGGGAGACTGGACCAGTGATGTTTTGGACTTGACTTATGTGGACAGTGGCAGTTCGTGGACAATTGCTTCTAGTTCGGCGGTGGGTGGTGGTAGTTGGTTGCAGATGTTGACTAGGAGTTCGGCTGACCAAATTAATTGGACTAGTTGGGAGGATGCAACTGGGGGTACAATTGCTTCGAATCAAAATCGCTATTTGCAGATTAAAACCAAAATGAGTTCGGTAGGGAGTAGTGGAGTAAGTATTAGCGATATAACCGCTAACTATACAGGTGATGAGGTAAAACCTAGTAATCCAACTAGTTTTAGCGGATTATCTCAGCAAGTGTCGGGAGTTGGTTTAACTAGTGGCGGAACATATGGTTATACTCGTCCTTATTTTAGTTGGTCGGGAGCTAGTGACGGTCAGAGTGGAATAGCTGGTTATTATGTTTATTTTGGAACTGAGGCCACAGCTGATCCTCAAGTTGTGGGTAGTTATCAGACTGGAACTAATTATTTGGTGGTAGATAATTTAAGTTCTGATACTTATTATTTGAGACTAAAAACTAAAGATGTGGCTGGTAATGTAAGTGATGCAATCACTGGTTTTAGTTATGTGTATCAGGGCTTGGCGTCGCAGAGTTTGACGATAGAAAATGATGGAGAATTTTTGGGAGTAGGAAGTAGTGTGGCAACTACAGGAGGGAAAATTAAACTGAGTTCAAAAGCTGGTTTTTGGTTAAATGAAAGGTTAAGTTTGGCGCCGTCCAATATTCGTTATGGGGCCAATTTTGCCTATGTTAGCTCATCTAAAAAACTTTATACATTTAGAGGGGCAAATACAACGGCTTTTTATGAGTATGATATTGAAACTGACACTTGGACAACTAAAGCTAATGCACCCGCCTCAGTGTATCGGGGTGGAGATATAGTAGCTGGTCCAAGTGGTTATTTATATGCTTTTAGGGGTTCAAACACTACAACTTTTTGGCGTTATGATATTGCTCAGGATAGTTGGTCCGATGGTGATGCGACCGATGCGCCTCAAACAGTCTATTATGGTTCTAGTTTAATTTACGATGGCAGTCAATATATCTATGCTTTGAGAGGAGGTAATGACGACGCCTTTTTGCGTTATGATGTATTGGGAGATAATTGGGAAAGTTTGACGGCCACAGATTTTGGAGCTCCTTCAAAACAGGTCAACAATTTGGTTTATGTTGGGGGTGATTTGACTTGGGATAGATCTGATACGATTTATGCCATACAAGGCAACACTAGGAGTGGTTTTTCCTCTTATAGTATTAGTACGAACGAGTGGACAACTATGCCTAATTTGCCAGCTTTGGCTTATAGTGGAGCTCATATTGAATATGATAGTACCAGTAATGCAATTTATTATATTCCTGGTTGGGGTAAACCGTACTTATTTAAATTTAGTTTGAATACTAATAGTTGGTCGCAATTAGCTGATGTGCCCAGTGGTTATCTAAATGATGGAGCTACTCTAACCAATGCCGATGGGAATTTGTATGTTTTACGAGGTGGAAACAATAGATATTTTTATAAATACAACATAAGTAAAGCATCATGGTTGATTCCAACTAGGGGGTTGTTTGGTGGCTTATATAGGGGGGGTGATTATAGATCTTTTTATTATGGAGCTGATATGGTTAAGGGAAGTGGAGATTACTATTATATGGTGAGGGGGAATTACGACAATTTATTTGTTCGTTATGATGCTAGTACGGGGGAATCGGTGGGATTGAACAGTGTACCAACTGGTTTTTATGTGGGAGGGGCTTTGGTTTACGATAGTACCAACAATAAGATTTATGCGACGGGAAGTCAGTATAATAGACGATTGTATGTTTACGATGTGGCTAGTGATGAGTGGGCGGAAGAGTCGCAAGATCCGCCGCCTCACAATTCTGGCTATGGCACTTCAATGACCTATGATGGGTCAAGGTATATTTATTGGCATAGAGGGGATAATAGTAGAAATTTTTATAGATATGATACTCAAGCTACGGCTGGAAACAGGTGGAGTTCGGCTCTAGCCAATTTACCAGCCAACTCTGGCTATGGGGCTCAGTTGGTTTACAAAAATGGCCATATTTATACAATGAGGGGGCAGAACGTTAGCCCCAATCCTCTGTATAGGTATGATGTTGCAGCCGATAGCTGGTCAAGTTTAAGTAGTATGCCAGATCGAGTTTATAACGATGGTTTTTTGGTCGACGGTGGAAGTGATTATTTATATGCTTGTAGGGGCGGAAATACTAACTCTTGTTATAGATACTCGATTACGGCTGATAGTTGGTCAGCTATAGCTGATTCTCCGGCTCAGATTTATGTAGGCGGTTCGGCTCAAAGTAATGGAACTGATAAAATTTATGTGATTGCAGGTCCGGGGACTAATACCTATAACGATGGTTTGTATACCTATGTAATGCAGACAAATGATTCTGCCTTTGAGGAGGCGGGTAGTTATGTGTCTCAGCCCCATGATTTAACAGCTGTGTATAAGTTTGCGGAATTGGAGGTTGGTTGTAGTTTACCAAGTAACACGACTTTGACCAGTTATACTAGAAGTTCTAGTGATGGTAGTAATTGGAATGGTTGGTCAGAAAGTTCAGCAGAAAAAATAGTAGGAACAGCTAGAAAATATAAAATAAATTCCATCGCTAATCGGTATATTCAGGTTAAGTTTGTTTTGACTAGCGCTGATGGTGTTTACTCTGGTCGAATAGATTCTTACAAAATTCATTATTATCAAGATTTAACAGAACCAACCAATTATAGTAGCTTAATAGCTTATGAGGTTGAGGGGTCGGGGACTACTTTAACCAGCGGAGATTGGGGAAATAAACCTAGTCTTTATTTTGACTGGCCAGAGGCAGAGGCAAGTGGCGGTTCTAGTGACACAACTACTGGTTCAGGGGTGGCTGGTTATTATGTTTATTTTGGAACTGAAGCCACGGCCGATCCAGCTAACGTAGGGACAACTATGACTAATTCTTATTACGCTCCGACCAATTTGGTTTCAGGTAATATTTATTATTTAAGAATAAAGACTTATGATGAGGCTGGTAATGTGAGCAGTGGAGTAGGAACAACTTTTGTTTATAAGTTTGATAACGAAGATCCGACTAATCCGCAAACGGTGACAGTAGATCCGTCTGGTTATACGGCGAGTAATAGCTTTAATTTTAATTGGTCGGGAGCGACTGATAGTGCTTCCTCGATAGAGGAATATTGTTATAAAACCGGACAGGTTGGTTCAACAGAGACTTGTACCAGCGATGTTGGGGTAAGTGGGGTGAGTGCCTACGATACAGGAACTAATACTTTTTATGTTAGAGCTAAGGATTATGGGGGCAATATGCCAGATCAATATTCGACGGCTTCTTATTACTATAATTCAACGGCTCCAAGTCCGCCTCAAGATTTGGCAGTTTCACCGACCAGTAATTCTGTCAATGAATTTTCTTTTAGTTGGAATCCGCCTCAGTCTTATTATGGTCAACAGAGTGGTTTGAGATATTACTATTCGATCAATAATTTACCAACAGCCAACAATGTGAACACGGTGGGCATGAGTGTGACTTATCTATCAAGTGACTCTTATGCAACCCAAAAGGGTAAAAATTATTTTTATGTAGTGGCTAAGGATGAGGCAGGTAATATCGATTACGGCTTATACAGCATGGTGGAGTTTAGTGCGGACACAGAAGCACCCGGTAAACCGACGGGGGTAGAAATCGGAGATATTTCGGTGAAGTCGACAGAGAGTTGGAGGTTGGCTTTGAGTTGGGATGCGCCAACAGCGACGGGTTCGGGAATTGCTAATTATCGGGTTTATAGATCAGTGACAACAGGGGCGGATTGTGCGGTGGATATGGGTGATTTTAGTTTAATTTCAACTACCACTGAGGCATCTTATGTAGATGTGAATTTAAGTCAACAAGACTATTATTATTGTGCCAAAGCCTGTACTTCGACGGGTGATTGCAGTGTTCCGTCTGATACAGTAACAAGTTATCCTGATGGTCGATGGTTGACAGCTCCGTCTTTGGTGGCTAGTCCGTCAGCTAGTGTTAAAACTAAATCAGCCATAGTGACCTGGAGTACTAGTAGAACCTGTAGTTCCTTTGTTAAGTATGGGACTAGTGCCGGTAATTACGGTGAGGAAGTCGGGTCTAGTACTCATGTGAGTTCTCATGAAGTCGAATTGGAAGGTTTAGATCCAGGGACGGTTTATTATTATAAAGTTTTGTGGACTGATGAGGATGGCAATACGGGAGAGTCGGATGAGCGTATTCTAACGACTAATCCAGCTCCTAAGGTGTCGACAGTGAAGGTGACCGATGTAGGTTTGTATACTGTGTATATAG
>QMND01000004.1 GCA_003647605.1 Candidatus Shapirobacteria bacterium
CATCAGAACTAAATCTAATCTAAAGAGATTAAACACTCAAATTTTTGATAAAATACTAGGAATCGTATGAATAAAAATAGTCGTATTTATCGCTTTTGGGAAATGTTGCCAGGTTTATTGGCATGGACAACCATTTTGTTTCCTATTATAGGTTCTTTTTTTTGCCCTGTTGCCGTTACTTATTTTGTTATTGCCTTTCTTATTTATTGGCTATATCAATCTTTCCAATCAGCCATTTTAGCCGTCATTGGTTATTTTAAAATCAAAAAATATTCAGCCATAAATTGGCAAAAAAAGTTTAATCAACAAAAAAACGAAAATTTCTTAAACTATTCAAAAATTAAACATGTCGTCATTATTTCCTCTTTTAAAGAACCAATTAAAGTTATTGATATGGCTATTGGTAGTTTGTCTAAACAAATAGATATCGACCTCAAAAAAATATTTATAGTTTTGGCCCAAGAAGGTCGAGCCGGTAAACAAAACAACCAAACTACTAAAAAATATTTTGAAAACAAATACAAAGGTATCTTCGCTGATTTAGTTTTTACTGAACATCCTCCTGGTCTAGAAGGGGAGACGATTGGAAAACACAGCAATGAAGCTTGGGCAGCTAAATACTTCAAAAAAAACTATATCGACAAGAAAATTCAAAATCTTGATTTTGATCACACCACTCTGACTAGTTGCGACGTTGATACTATTTTTCACCCCAAATATTTTTCGGCCCTAACTTATTTTTTCGCCTCCGATCCCAATCGTTACTATCGTTTTTGGCAATCTCCCATTTTTTGGCATCATAACATTAACTCAGTTCCGGCTCCGATTCGGATTATTGGGACTATGGGTAATGTCATCCATATTGCCAATATCCAAGAACCAGATACTCTCTTTTTTAATTATTCTTGTTATTCGTCTTCTTATCGTCAAATTGATTCAGCCGGATATTGGGACTTAGATGTTATTCCTGAAGATTGGCACATCTTTTTGCAATCATTTTTCAGCAGTGGTGGCCGTAGCAGTGTTAATCCAATTTTTTTACCCACCGTTGTTGACGCTCCTGATGGTAAGGGGTATTTTGACGCTCTTAAAAATCGTTACAACCAATGCCTTCGCCATGCTTGGGGGGCTACTGACATTGCTTATGCTATCGAACAATCCCGTCTCCATTCTGAAATACCGATTTTGACCCGTCTACTTCGTGTTTACAAACTTATTAAGACCCACATAATTTGGTCAAGCAATTGGTTTATTTTAACTCTAGGCACCAGTTTGCCAACCATTCTAAATCCTCGTTTTTTTCAAACTTCTTTTGGCTACAATTTACCTCGAATTGCCAATGTTATTTTGACTATTTGTCTTATTCCTTTGTTTGTTTTAATTGTCTTAGATTGGAAACTTAGGCCTAAAAGTAGTACTAAAGGCTTTAAAAACTTTTTCAAGAATTTTATCCAATGGCCATTGATGCCCATTGCCACTTTAACTATGGCTGTTTTACCAGGTCTTCATTCTCACACCCGTTTGCTATTTAACAAAAGACTAGAATATAAAACTACCACCAAAGATAAAAAGTAATATATAATCTTTTTAGATTATGTCTAAGTTTAAATTTAAATCTGTCTTTACCTCTAATTCCTTTTTGTTTTTTTTATTCTTACTACATTTTTTTCTTAGGCTACCTTCTTTTTTCGAACCTCACCACTATGCCGACGAAGACATTTATTTAACTTTGGGTATGGCCCTGCGTCGAGGTTTGTCTTTCTATAGAGATATCCACGACAACAAGCCTCCGGCTCTCTATTTTTTAGCCTCTGTAGCCAGATCTGTGCCTGTCTTTAGAATAATTCTTTTTTTATGGAATTCTGTTTCTGTTTATTTTTTCTATCTAATTTCCAAAAAACTTTTTAAATCACCGTTTCTTTATAAATTTTCAGCTGTCCTTTTTACCATATTATCAACTATTCCTCTCCTAGAAGGTCAAATCTCTAATGGTGAAATCTTTATGATTATGCCAGCTATAGTGGCTATTTATTTGGTTTTATCTAAAAGCAAAAAGTTCTTTTTGATCGGGCTCTTGTTTTCCTTATCCTTTCTTTTTAAAGTACCCATTGCTTTCGATTTTTTGGCTCTAATGCTTTATTTTACTTTTTTCCAAGCCAACTCTTTTAAATCTTTACTATCTAAACTTTTTTCTAAAAAAGTTATTTTTATTCTTCTATTTTTTACTATTCCCATAATTATTAGTATTCTTTATTATTGTTTAATTGGAGCTGGTTCAGCCTATGTTAAGGCGGCTCTAATGCAAAATGTTGGTTATTTGTCTTCGTGGGAAGGCTATCATTTACCTTTTTACAAATCAGGTTTAATTCAGCGCTTTTTCTTTTTGTCTGTTATTTTAGGCCTTCTTTTTGCCTACAGAAATCGTCTCAATAAAAAATTTCTTTTTTTCTATATCTATTTTACCACCGCTCTTTTTGGCAGTCTTTTGTCCGGTCGTCCCTATCCTCATTATTTGATCCAGTTGCTTCCAGCCTTTGTTATTCTTTTTGCTCTTCTTTTGTCTTCCAAAAGCAAGCTTGTTGATCGCTTGATTATTATTTTCTTATTCTTTGTTACAACCATTTCTCTTTTTAAGTATAAGTTCTGGTATTATCCTTCTTTGTCATATTATAAAAACTTTTTAAAATACAGTCTTCGTTTGCAAAATAAAGAGGATTATTGGAACTATTGGGGTTCTTATGTTGCCTATAATTACCAAACAGGACAATATATTCACCAACACACAAACAAAAAAGATAAAATCTTCGTCTGGGGGACTGAACCATCAATTTATCTTATTTCTAAAAGATTGCCGTTAGGTAAATATACAGTTGCTTATCATATCAAAGATTTTCACGCTTCTACTTCAACTATTAACAAAATCAAAGCTCGCCTGCCTAAATATATTATTTATATTAAAGGTCAACACCCTTCATTTCCCCAACTTGATTCTTTTGTGAATACCTATTATTCTTTTCAACAAGTTTTTGGTAATAATCTTATTTTTGAGTTAAGATAAACCGTGCTAAGCTTCAAACATCTAATTAAAACTTTATCGGACTTTGGTTCATATTGGCAACGCAAACAAAACAGACAAATTCTTAAATGGAACTTTTTGTTAATTGTGGTCCAACCTGTTTTAATTTTTTATTATAAAAATCAATTGCCACCTCAAGTGCCATTATTCTACAGTCTACCTTGGGGTGCCTGTCAGTTAG
Organism: Candidatus Shapirobacteria bacterium; assembly: GCA_003647605.1. Taxonomy (GTDB): domain Bacteria; phylum Patescibacteriota; class Microgenomatia; order UBA12405; family UBA12405; genus B61-G2. Next base: position 3,258 of record QMND01000004.1, read on the forward strand.
CTAACCAATCTTTCCTTTTTTTATTACCAGTTTTTTCGCTTTTAGTCTTGCTTTTCAACACCCTATTGGCTACATTTTTTAATATCAAATCTCTTCTTTTATCTCACATACTCAATATCTCCTCCTTACTTTTTGCCATTTTTTCCCTTTTTGCCTTATCTCAAATTATTTTTTTATTAATTTAAAAAAATGTTTCTAAATTTTTATCTATCAATTGCCTTATCTTTTTTTATTGCCTTTAGTTTAACCCCTTTAGTTAAAAATTTTTTTATTAAAAAAGGCTGGATTGAAAACATATTTCTTAAACAAAAGAAAAGCCACAATGCTACCGCTAGCCGTTCTGCCCCTCGAGGTGGTGGACTTCCAATTTTTTTTGCCATCCTTATTAATAGTCTTGTTTTTTTGCCTATTGATAAACATATTTTAGCTATACTTCTAGCCTCTTTTGTAGTTTTACTTGTTGGTCTTTGGGACGATATCAAAGACATTAGCCCTCGTTTTCGTTTTTTAACTAATATTTTGGTAGCTGTTATAATTGTTGCCTCTGGGATTGGTATTTCTTTTGTTTCTAATCCTTTTGGGGGAATTATCGACTTGTCTTTTTTGAGAATTGACTTTAATTTTTTTGGACCTCATTCAATTTGGTTAATATCTGACTTGTTAGCCATTTTTTGGATTGTTTTTTTATAAACATTGTCGGTTGGTCAGCTGGTATTGAAGGTCAATTACCAGGTTTTGTGGCTATTTCTGCTTTTTTTATTGCTATTTTGGCTCTAAAACATTCTTTTGATATTACCCAATGGCCAGTCATTATTTTGGCTGGTTCGGTAGTTGGAGCCTATTTAGCCCTTCTTCGCTTTAATTTTTTTCCTCAACAAATTCAAGCAGGTTACAGTGCTAAAAGTTTAGCTGGCTTTTTTCTTTCCCTTCTGTCAATTTTATCGGGAGCTAAATTAGCCACTTTACTTTTTATTCTAGCTGTTCCCTTTGCTGATGCTGTTTTTGTCATTTTAAAAAGGCTTTTTTCTGGTCATTCTATCTTTATTTCAGACGGTCAACATTTTCATCACCACTTACTTGAGTTGGGTTGGTCCAGACAACAAATTGCTATTTTATATTGGTCTTTCTCCCTTTTGTTTGGGATTTTATCACTTGTTTTAAATAGTTGGCAAAAATTTCTTGTCCTAATTATTCTGTTTTCTTTTCTTTTTCTTTTGATTTTCCAAGTTTCTCGGCATACTTCGAAGAAATCCAACCCACCTTTCCATTCTCAAAATTAATTTGAAACCATTCATCTTTTTCTTCTATCAATTCGTATTCTTTACCAACATCTACCTTGGCTATTTCAGTAAAGCTACTGGCAGGTCCTTGTCTAACTCTCAACCAACCAGTTCCCGTTTCTTTAATTTTTACTTTAGTAATTTCTTTTTCTTGTCTTTTTTCTATCTCTCCTCTTATTTCTTGATTGTTCTCTTTTGTTTTTCTTTTAGCCAATTTGACATTTGTTACCAATTGAAAACCTTTTACAAATTTAAGTAACAATATTTTCTTTTCGTAACCAGGAAAGGAAATATTTACCTGAGCATCTCCTTCTTCAATTTTCCTTATTTTAGCTGGTGAATAATCTCTAACCTGCCCATCAATTACGATTATTGAATCATTAGGTTTAACATTTACAATTAAAGAAGCCTCGTCTTTTTTGTTAACTTTTTCCATTGTCAGAATATAACCAGAGCTATCATTTTCATTTTTCCCAAATTTCCAATTTACCACAGTTGTGGTTGACTGATTTAGATCGACTTCTTTTTCCCAATCCTTTAATTCCTTATCTTCTGGAACCAGCTTTAACAACAATTTTCTTCTTTTTAGAGATTTATTAATATAGGGAGTAGTTCCTGCTTGCTTACCGTCTATAAATACTTTTGCATCAGGAATAGTTCTAATCTCTATGGCCATTTTTCTTTTATCCAAATCGCAACCAGATAAAAACAAACCCGACAATAACAAAATAACCAAACAAAGTTTCTTTCTCATTTCTCAATTATATACAATTGTTTAAGCAGATAGATTATCCAAAATCTTTTTTACCTTAAACTTTTGCCATGCTATTGTGTAAACATTTTTTTCTTTTTGATCAATTACTAAATTGTTTACTATGGACTTAATAATTTTTTTCCAAAATTTACCAAAAAAGATAACAGGCTTATGATGTCCATAATTTAATTTTGCCATTCCCCACACCATTCCCATTTCTGACAGCGTTCCAGTTCCGCCCTTAAATATAACAAAAGCGTCTGATAACTCCACCAATTTTTTAACTCTATCCTCATAATTAGATTCAGAGTATTTTTTATCAGCCAAATCAGCATTTTCTTTCAATTCTCCCTCATAGTTAGCTGATTTTTCACCCCTATCCCAAGTTACTATTTCTACTTGTCCTCCAGACTGTTTAGCGCCTAAAGTGCTAGCCAGCATAACTCCTGGACCGCCCCCATTGACAATAATATAACCACAGCTGGCTAACAACCTAGCCACTTCAAAAGCATTTCGATAATGTTGGCTGTTTTGTTTAGCATCAGCATCTCCAAAAAAAGCCACTTTTTTTATTTTTCTAGTTGTTTTGATCATTTATTATTTTAATATAATTTCGACCACTATAAATTATGTCGACGCCCATTTTTTCTAATTTCTCAACCTTCTCTAGGCCAACCCCACCGTCTATGCCAATTTTAAATTTTAGACTTTTTGTTTGCCTTAGTTCTTTTAATTTTTTTAATTTTTCCCAAATTTTTTCGTCAAAATTAAAATTTTCAAAACCAGATTTTCTAGCCAACAACAAAACCACATCTAAATCTTTTGGTAAAACCCCTTCAATTTTAGTTTCGATATCAAAAGCCAAACCGACTTCCATATTATTGTCTTTAACCATGTTTACAAAATCATTTCTATCACCCATCATTTCTACTTGTCCTATCAATCTATTGGCATCTACAAAATTACATTTCCCAATCCATTTAATCGGTTCTTTTACCATCAGATGAATATCTAACAACAATTCTCTTTTTAGATCTTTTTCTAGTCGATTTAGTAATTCTAACTCGAAACTTTTTCCATAAGAAAACTTACCGTCTATCACATCGATTTGTATCCATCTACTCAAACCTCCTATCTTTTCCAAACGCTCTTCGACTAAATCAAAATTTTTTTCTAATACAGTTGGAATTATTTGCAACATTTTTTATTTTCCTATATATATGGCCATTTCTACTAAACGGCAAGCATAGCCATACTCGTTGTCATACCAAGCGCCAATGGAAACCATATCATCACTGACCACTTGGGTCATTTGACTGTCAATAATAACCGAAGCTGAATTACCGACAATATCGGAAGAAACTAGAGGTTCATAGGATACTTTTAATTTACCGACTAGTTGTTGAGAAACAGCCGCTTCTTCAAAAATATGAACGACTTCTTCAATAGTACTTTTGCGGACCAGTTTGAAAGTCAATTGAGAGTAAGAACCTGTAGCTACTGGAACTCTAATAGCTCGACCGGCAAATCTACCATCAACTTGAGGGTAGACTTTGACAACAGCTTTGGCAGCGCCAGTAGTAGTTGGGACGATATTTAAGGCTCCAGCCCTAGCTCGGCGTAAATCTTTGTGGCTACCGTCGACCAGATTTTGATTGGCCGTATAAGCGTGAATAGTGGTCAAAACCCCCTCTTGAAAACCAATATTTTCATCAATTAATTTGACAATTGGGGCTACACAATTGGTGGTGCAAGAACCGTTGGAAATTAATTGTTGGCCTTTATAATCTTGCTGATTGACTCCTAAAACAAAAAGTGGAATTTGATTATCTTTAGCTGGGGCGCTTAGAATCACTTTTTTGGCCCCAGACTTAATATGTCCCATGGCTCTCATATCTCTAAAAACCCCAGTACATTCCAAAACAATATCAACTCCATATTTTTTCCAACCAATTTTTTTAGGATCTCTTTCGGCTAAAACAGATATCTGTTTGTCTCCGACTTCCAATCTGCCAATTTCACCACTTTTTTGTGGTGGCTGAGCTTTGACCATAAAAGGCATACGACCATAAACTGAATCGTATTTAAAAAGATGGACAATACCTTTAATATCCATTGATCCACTGGTGTTAATGGCCACGATTTCGACATCGTATTTTTCCAATAATATAACTCTAAGAGCCATTGAACCAACACGACCAAAACCATTGATGGCGATTCTGATTTTTTTATCCATAGTTAATCATAGAACATTTTGGCTGGTGTGGATATATGGAAGAATTCCTCGCAATAACGGACATTTTATTGTTCCCTACAGTGAGTAGATTGTGATCAGTGTGAAGTTTTATGTGAAATTAGGTAAAAAATTTATGAAAATGTGGCTTATTTGAAGACGGAAAAATATCCCCTTGTGAATAAAAATATAAATAGTTAGAATGTTTTGTTTTGATTTTTCTGCCCAGTTAAATTTTGCAACTTTTAATTTGTAATTATGACGGTAGAACATCAAGCTTATTCACTTACAGTAGAAAATACCCCCCCCTATTTAGAAACGGAAGAAAAAAATAGACTCTTAAGACAGGCTGTAGAAAATTTAGGATTGGTAGAAAGGGATGCTTTGGGTCGAGATATGGTCAAAGTAAAAACAAACTACGAAGGCCCAGTTAAAGTAATTCAGTGGGGTGATTTACATCTAGGTAGCACAGTCACCGATTTAGATACAATATTAGAGCTTCGTGATCAGATTTTAGCCGAACCTGGCACTTTTGTAGTTTTTGCTGGAGACGAAATTGAAGGTTTGACTGCAAAATATCTAAATACTAATATTGCCACAACCCCTATAGACGTTCAGGCCCAGATGGATTGGTTCAGAACTGAAATATTGGAACTATTAGACAAGGAGGGGCGAGTTCTAGCCATGGTAACTGATTATTGGGGACACTTGGGTTGGGCCTCAGATAGTTCGACTATTAACACTTGGAAGGAAATGACAAAAGGTCTAGTCTCGTTGGTTGGCAATGGAGGCATCGTAGAGTTAGAAACAGGCGATAGCAGACATTTAAGATATAGAATTTGGCACAATCCTCCGGGTAAGAGTAGGTTTGATCCTGTTTATGGGTTAAGACAAGAAGCTTTGGAGACCACAGCTGAATTGAGACCTGATGTTTTTGGGGCTGGTCATTTACACAGAGCTGGAATCGCTCAAGAACATTTGTTTGGTGCAGGCAGATACTCTGAACCTACCACCTTCGTCGCTTCTGCTACCAATAAAGGTTCAAGTGAAACAAAAGCCAGAGATCGACTTGGAATTAAGCTGGGTAAAAACAGAGCTGACCCCGGAGGACAAGGCGTTTGTAGTTTATCTAAACATGCAGAGGAAGTAACAAAAGTGTATCCTTTTATATCACCTAGTCATGGTCAGGTGATACATCGAGCTGTGGATCTGTTCGAAAGGGTGGAATCACAAGGGATTACTAAAGAATTATTGGGTGAAATTAGAAATAATCCTAATTTGCAAGCCACTATTGCTAGACGACCGGATGGTTTTGTGCTCAGTGACGATGTTTACAATGAACACCGCCCCCAGGCTGAGTCACATAAATTAGGTGTGATAGACTCGGCCTATTTCCCCAACGGCTTAAGCCCTCAATATAGCCAGATTGCTTATGAAATTTTACACACACTTCCACTATTATTCTTGGGTATTTCCAATATAAGACATGGAGCCGATACGGCTAGTGGCATAGAGGAATTTCGTCGTTTTCAGCAGGAGTATATTGTCCCCGACTCTCATGTTTTTCCGTTTTTCCTTCGAAGTTTAGTAGATTCTAGCACCGCTGACAGTTGTAATCGAAGACAGATTTTAAACGATTGTTTAGGTTTATTGACAGCCCAAAAGACGGAGAGAGTTTTAGCCTTACTCTTGGATAAAAATCTTCATAATCCAAAATGGAAAAGACCCATTATAATCAGACGTCGTCCATTAGAAATAGAATCTCCAGTGGCTGCTGCTACCTATTTATCCAGAAAAACCGCTAATTTGCAAGATGGTTTTTCTGGTGTACCTCTTATCCATAGTCAGGGCAGGATAGTGGTGACCAGTAGAACAGCTGTTGGAAACAAAGACATATCGTTCACTGTCATAGACAGACAAATGAGACATGGATCCTACTATCGTTCTTCTCAAGGCAACAACCGTATATATGATTTGTACATGAATCAAAAGAGTGCGGTGACAATAGGTGGGCATATGCCTGGAGCTGGTTTTTCTCAGCGTTTTCATCGGGGCAATATTGAAACTAGATTCCCAGTGGCAGTGGCACCTGGTTGGTGGGCCAAGTCAGCAGACACCATGGGTCAAGGAAATGTAATGCCTGGAGCTATACCAGGACAAGGAGTAATTTTTGTACCTCATGATGGCCCGGAGGGATTTTTGTTGTTTCCAACTAGTAGTGCATCGCAAACAGTAGAATTGTTCAGGGCTGTGACCTTATTAACAGGACTAAAACACTTGGATTTGATTGAGGCTGTTTATGGCCGGACAAGGTAGTTGGGTTAGATAACAAGGCATAGGCTTGCTTCGATGGGACTTTTTATTTTTAATTAGAAATAGCTATGGTTGGCAAATGATAATTTGCCAACCATTCCAACAAAACTCCACCACCAGCACAAACAAAATCTATTTGATCTAACAAACCAAGCATTTTTAAACAGGCCTGAGTATCGCCACCGCCAACAACTTTATAGGCAGGACTAGCTATAATCGACTCTCCAATAGTTTGACTACCATAGCGACTAGATTCATCTTCAAATTTACCCATAGCTCCAGCCCAAACAATAGTGCCAGCTTTTTCAATTTCGCTTTTAAACAAGTCAATACTGGCTTGGCTGATGTCTAAACCATCTGGTCTCAATTCAGCCACGGTTACTTTGTCGAACAGATTTAAGTCTGAGTTTTTCATAAACATAGGCAATTTTCCAGCTATAAGTATTTTGTCGGCCCACTGGCTTAATTCATATAAACGACTTAATTTGTCTTTTTTAGCTCCGCCTAAGATCAAAAGTCGAGGCGATGCAGATCTATGTTTGAGTTTATCCATTTGAGCCATTTCGGCCACAAAATCTAAACCATAATAAGTATCCATTTTTTGATAGAGCATAGTCGATGCTTGTCGGCGATGGGCGGTGGCCGTGGAGTCGTTAATAAAAGCTTGGCAAACAAAAGTTAGGGTAGATAAAAAGTCGGGGTTGTTATCTTTTTCTTCGGGCCAAAATCTAAGATTTTCACAAAATACGATTTGGTTGTTAGCTAAAGTTTCCTTGATTCTCTCACCATTTTTAACATCTTCGACAAAAACACTGCTGACATCAAAATCCTCATTACCGTTTCTGAGCAAAGACATTAGTTCAGCATAAACGGGTTTTAAAGATAAACTTGGCTCAATTCCTTTGGGTCGACCACGGTGTCCAATTATGATGATTTTACAATTTCGATCCAACAACAAACGAATGGTGACTAAAGACTTTTTGAGGCGACTGTTGTCCAAAATTTGACCTTCTTCTATGGGTAAATCGGTATCTAACCTTAAAACAACATTTATACCTGAATCGATTTGGTCAACAGTTCTTAGATTCATATTGTCTAATTTTTTCTAAACGGCGAAAATGTCTCTCATCTCCAGAAAAAATACTATTTAAAAACATTTTAACAATTTTTTGGTTATCTTGCTCGTTTACGAAATTTGCCGATAAACACAAAATATTGATATTGTCGTCTTCAACTGCCTTACGACTTTGTTTGACTGAAGTACAAAGTCCTGCTCGAATACCTTTAATCTTATTGGCCATCACACTAACACCAATTCCCGAACCACAAATTAAAATACCCAAAGCCATATCTTGAGCCACCTTTTTAGCTACTTTAAGAGCCCAATCGACATAATCATCATCTTTGTTGTAGTTATGATTACCTAGATCTTGACAATCTTTTTCCCACTCCTCCAACCATTCTTTAATTTTTCCCTTTAAACTAAAACCCCGATGGTCTGATCCTAAATAAATCATTTGTTTAATCTATCTTACAATAAGATGTCTATGAATCAAATTTTTTTAAATCAACAGTTGTATTTTTATCAAATTAAATATAAAAAAATCTTGTCTATCCGGCTGCATTTACAAACTCCTAATTCTTTTTATATATCATGTCCTTATTTTACTTCTAAAAGGAGAATAGAAACTTTTATCCGTGGTCAATCTAACTGGATAATTTCCAATTCCAAAAAATTGGTAGTTTATCCAAAGTTGAGCCAATTGAAAAAAATTAAAATTTTAGCTAAAAGTTATAAAATTGATTTGAGTAGAGGGAGAAAAAACTCTTTTATTTTTAATCCACACAAAAAAACAATCAATATAGTTGCTAAAAGTTTATGTCAACAAAATTTGACAAAAATATATGATAAAAATTTTCGTCCAATTGCTTTGAAAATTATTCGGGTTGAAATAGATGAGATTTTACATAGTTCCAAACACCATATCTTGCCATATTTTGCTAAAAAAATGAATAAAATTTCTCTGCGTAATCAAAAAAGCCGTTTTGGTTCTTGTTCTTCAAAAGGAAACCTGTCTTTTAATTGGCAAATTATTTTTTTTCCACCAGATAAATTTAGACACATAATTTTACACGAGTTGGTTCATTTGAAAATCAAAAACCACTCGGCCGATTTTTGGGGGTTGTTGGCTCAACTGGACAAAAAGTCTAAACAAAATAACAAATGGCTAAAAAAAGAAGCTCAAAAACATTTCATTATTAAGGCTTAATTGACGGCTATTTCAATGCCGATGGGGCAGTGGTCGGAACCCGTAACTTGGGGTAAAATAAAGGCTTTTTGGATTTGAGGAACTAGACTTTGGTCGACAAAAATATAGTCAATTCTCCAGCCGACATTTCTTTGTCTGGCTTCGCCTCGTTGGCTCCACCAGCTGTAGTGTTGACCTTGTTTTTGAAAAATTCTGAAAGAATCGACAAAACCATGTTTGATAACTTTATCAATCCATTTTCTTTCTATATCTAAGAAACCTGAAATTTTACGATTATTTTCTGGCCTAGCCAGATCTATTTCTTGGTGGGCCGTGTTGACATCGCCAACAAAAATGACTTTTTCGCCTTGTCGTTTTAATTTATTTATATAATTAAGAAAATAATCGTAAAAAGCTAGTTTGTAATCTAATCTAGTTTGGTCCCGTTTGCCATTAGGAAAATAGGCGTTAATTAGGGTAAATTCTTTAAACTTGGTTATAATTACCCTGCCTTCTTTATCAAAAAAGTCGTTGTCGGGATTTTGGTTGATAATGATTTTTGGCTTTAATCTGGTAAAAGTGACCACTCCTGAATAGCCGGCTTTTTCAGCTTCATTCCAATAACTAAAATAGTTACCAGTCTCTCCTTGGACTTGTTCAGCCTTGGCTCTGGTTTCCTGAAAACAGTAAATGTCGGCCTTGTCTTTGGACACAAACTTCCATAAACCTTTGCGGACGCAGGCCCTAATGCCATTAACATTCCAAGATATAATTTTGATTTTTTTGGGCATAATTGATTATACGCCGTCAAAATTTCATCAATAACAAACAACTCCTTTTAACTAATCTAGTCAACTTGATGCCTTTTACATTCCCAGTGGGATTGCCACGTCGTTTCACTCCTTGCAATGACGATGTGTAAAATTATCGGTTGATTGGGTAAAAAAAAGACAAAGAAAAACAGAAGTCATTATGAGAATTTTGAAAAAAGCCGTGATAACCTGCCCGCAGTGCCTACAGATCACAGCTGTTGCAGGCGAGTCCCGTGGGGTTGAACTAAACCTCTTAACTAATTAACGGCTTTGATTGGAATTGATTATACGCATTAATTAGAGATATACTGAATTATGAATAAAGAAAATAGTAAGTCGAGCGTGTCTTTGGTTGTTTATCTATTAAGTCTGTTGGCGGTGGCCTTGTTGAGCGGGGGTGGAATGTATGTGTGGCTAAAGCAATCGGTTCGACTTAGTTCGGTGGAGGAGAACAAGTTAGTGCAAGATAATTCAACCCAATTAACAGAACAAATCACGATTAAGCCTTCTGTAAAAGTTAATGAAACTGATAGTTGGAAGAAGTTTAAGTATGAAGGAGTTGTAAATTTTGAGATGAAATATCCTCAACAATGGCAAAAAGAACAAAAAAGCTTACACTGGTTGATACCGGAACAGACAGGACCATGGGTAATGAACATAGATATATATGCCAATGAAACAGGGCAAAAAGATATGAAAAAATACGCAAAACAAAATTCTGATTTTTATACAATTTTGAAAAATTTTGAAACAGAGTCAATTAAGGGAGTAATAGTGAGTGATGCGACTACAATGGGTAGTGCTTCATATTTGGCTTTTTTCCCAGTAGGAAATTATATAGTGTCTGTAAACATCTCGGCTGGACCACCTAAGTTAAATAGAAACCCCGTAGTTTTGTTGGAAAAGATTTTGTCGACTTTCAGAAAGATTGAGGCAGTGTCGGATTCGAGAATATTACTGACCCCTGAAAATATTGAAAAGTATAATAAGCCATACGAAAAAGCCTGTGATGTGAAATTTAATAACGATAAAGCGACAGATACGGTGGTTTATGTTGACAAAAGTAGAGGCTTGTCGGTGGAGTTACCATACAATCCTAATTGGGGAAATGAAACATATAGGATCAATCCTTATGATGAATATACTGATGATACATATATACGGCTTAGGTTTGGTCCAGTAATCACTTTTGAAGGCTGTTCTTGGTCGAGGTTAAAAAATTTTGGGTTTGTGCCAGTTCAAACAGTGAAACAAACAGAGGTATCGCTACGCAAAAATCCAACCATCCATAGTGGTGATATAGAAAAGATTCAATTAACTAATGGTCTAACAGCATTTCAGTATATCGATGACGGTATTGCTCTTATGTATACAATTGAAGTTGTGGGAAAAAAACATAATTATGTCATTAGTTGGCCTGGAACAGGTAATGCCCAAAGCGAATTCGCGCACCTTCGAACTATAGCAGAGAGTATCAAATTGATTGATTAATTCCCTTTTACACTTCCGACGGGACTTGGTTTGGATTGCCATACCGTGTAGGGAACAATGGCTATTGTTCCCTACTGTGGGTAGATTGCCACGGGGCAATGACGATGTGGGGTATTTTTGGTGTTTTTGGTTGGTTTCTGCTATAATTTTTCCACCCCAGCGGTAGCAAAGCGGCTATGCAACGGTCTGTAAAACCGTCCAAGGTAGGTTCGACTCCTACCCGCTGGACTTTTAATTAGTATTAAAACTTATGTCACCCAAAATTATTCCCAAAAAATATTGTCGAATTAACAACAAAAAGATTGCCTATATTGAAGCAGGAAAAAAAAACCAAACTAATTTAGTTTTTATCCATGGTTGGCCAGTTTCTTCAGATATGTTTCTCCCTGTTATTCATCAATTAGCTAAAAAATTTCGTATTTTAGCACCAGATTTGCCTGGTTTTGGGCGTTCAGAACCTCTTAACGATTCTTACACATACAAGTCGTTTGCTATATTTTTAAGTCGTTTTTTGAAATCGCTAAATATAAAAAGAACCTATCTTTGTGGTGTTTCTTTAGGTGGAGCTGTAGCCGTAGAATTTACCTATCGTTACCCGCAAAAAGTTACAAAGTTGATTTTAAATGCTCCACCTCTTCATCTTTATCCTTCCTACAAAAACAAAGGTGACTTAATTGAAACAATTACCAAGAAATTTCCTTC
>QMND01000005.1 GCA_003647605.1 Candidatus Shapirobacteria bacterium
CTACCACTCACCAAAATACAAAAAATATCATTAAATTCTTAACCCAAAAAAATTTTAAATTACAAGATAAAAAAAATACCACCGCCTACTATTCAAAATTTTAAATAAACCATACTATAACATAAAATTTATCTCAAGGCTCTTCTATACACTTCTAAGTTTTCCATGGCTATTCCACTTCCTTTAACTACACACAATTGAGGTTCTAAAGCGATATGAGCTCCAACCCCAATTTCTTTAGATACTAGCTTATTAAAATCACTCAAACCTACCCCCCCACCTATTAAAACAATCCCTCTATCCATTATATCGGCCACTAATTCTGGTGGAGTTTCCTTTAAAGTCCTTTTTATCATATCCACAATCTCTCTCAACACTCCTTCTATCGACTCAAAAATCTCCAACGAGTCAATCTCCACCTTTTTAGGTAAACCATAAATACCACTTCTACCGCTAACCTCCATCTTCTTGCTCCTTTTAGGTCTAATGGCTGACCCTATTTTCATCTTTATATTTTCTGCTGTTTGCTCCCCTACCACTAAATCATATTTGTCTTTAAGATAGTCAATTATTACTTCGTCTATTTTATTTCCTCCCAACCTTAAGCTTTTATAAGCCACCACCCCACCTAAACTAATCACCGCTGCTTCAGATACTCCGCCTCCAACTCCAACTATCATGTTACCAAAACTATCGGCTACAGGAATTGAGGCTCCAATAGCTCCCGCTAATGGTTCATCTATCAAATAAGCTCTCCTGGCCCCAGCTGACAAAGTTGCTTCCAAAACCGCTCTCTGTTCTACTTGTGTTACTCCAGCTGGTACACACAACATCACTTCTGGCTTAACCAACCACATTCTCCCCATTACCTTCCTCAAAAAATATTTCAACATCGCCTCTATCACCTCATAGTCCGCAATTACCCCATTTCTCATTGGTTTAATTACTTCTATATATTCAGGTGATTTCCCCAACATAACACTAGCTTCTTCTCCCACCGCCAAAATTTGCCTATCCTCCACTCCAATTGCAACAATGGTTGGTTCATCTAAAACCAAACCCCGTTCCACCTCCCAAACCAAAGACCTACTAGTTCCTAAATCAATTGATAATTTTCTAAATAAACTCATAGCTAATTCTACCTTAATTTTATCTAAACCATCCTGCTTACATTTCCTAGTTTCTAAAGTTATAATTAAATAGTCAAAATGAAAACACAAAAAATCAAATCAAACGACATTAAGGGTGCTACTATTATCCTTTCTGTCCTATTTACTATTACCATTTCCACTATTATCATTTCCTTTTTAGCTAAAGGTTACCGTCCCTCGTTAAAAAAAGGTATCAGTTTAAAATCTACCGGTTTAATATCAGCCACTTCCACTCCCAAATCCGCTTCTGTATATATAAACAATCGACTCATCACTGCCACCGACGACACTATCAATCTTCCTCCTGATAATTATCATGTAGAAATACACAAAGACGGTTTCCTTCCTTGGAAAAAAGATTTGACCGTCAGAAAAGAAATTGTTACTTCCACTAATGCAACCTTATTTAAATCTTCTCCAGCACTAAAACCAATTAGTTTAAGTGGTGCTATCAACCCTGTTATTAGCCCAGACCACAGTAAAATCCTTTTTACTGTCGCTTCTGCCTCAGCCTCAAAAAACAACGGACTTTATTTAGTCGATCTTAACAACCTAGCCCTACATCTCAATAAAATCACCCCCAAACAAATTAGCCACAATTCTTTCAATATTAACTGGTCAAAAGCCAGTTTTGAATTCTCCCCCAACTCAAAACAACTTTTAGTTCAACTAAGACAAAATACCCATTATCTTTTTTCTTTAGAGGAAATACCTAATTTTCCGCAAAATATTTACGATATCAGCTACAAATTAGACAACATTAAACAAGAATGGCAACAACAAGAACAACAAATTGTTCAGGAAAAAATAGCTAAACTTCCAGATTCGCTTCTAGACTTTATCAGTACCAAATCAGCCCAACAAATCCAATTTTCTTCCGATGAAAACAAGATTTTTTATCTAGCCAAACAAAATGGACAACTTAAACAAAATATCATTACTCCGCCTCCAGCTCAAAGCCAACAAAAACAGCAAAGACAAATTAAAACTGGTAATTATTATGTTTACGATCTTAAAGACGACACCAATTTTCTGATTGAGTCTGCTTCAAATATAAGTTCTCTTAATTGGATTCCTAATTCCAATAACCTCATCTTTGTTAAAAACCAACAAATCAAAACTATTGAATATGATCACAACAATGAAAATACTCTTTTTGCTGGAGATTTCGACTCGCAATTAGTCACCCCAACTAACAACGGACAACAAATTATCACCATAACTTCAGCCTATCAAGGCTCACCTAAAAACCTCTACTTAATCAATATCCGCTAAACCAAATCTTATTGACAAACTCTTTTTTCTATCGCTTCTATATCTTTAACTAAAGCATCTACTTCTTCCTGATTTAAGTCATCATTATCTAATTTTTCAACCAACAACTCAATCTGTTTTTCAGCTTCCTTCCTTAACAAACACCTATCCTTCTCTATATCTCTATATGGCAATTCTAATTGTTGATAAACATCTTCTTTACCTGCCTTACTTGAATCAGGTAAACGCACATTAGCCCTAGCTCCCAATACTTCAGCCCTCTCCTGATTTGCTTTAAATACACCTATTTCGTAAAACCTCAAAGGCAACAAAGCAAAAACCGCCACTACAAAAGAAACAATTAAAGTTCTAGTGTTTCTATTTAAATCATTCATATCAACAGTATGACATTATTATTCCTTGGTCGTCAAGTATTTCTACCTCAACAAGCTGTAGACATACCAACCAGCCAATAAAGTATAGATACCCCACACCACCCACAAACACACCTCACTCAATTTAGATGACTTTATAAAAATTGGATATTTTTTGGGTAATTGCACATAATTCAAATACCACAACAATGGTATATAAGCCACAAAAGCAAACATAGAAATCACCCCAACTAACTGTATCAATATACCCGGACCAACCATCGGCATGGTCAACATTGACTCAATTATCAAAAAAGACAACCAGCCATAATACCAAGCTTTTCTAGTCTTAAATATCTTCCACTTGTCTAACCAACCATAGAAAAAATCAGCCATCTGATTAGCTACTCCATCAGCCAAAGCTAACCAAGTATCCACCAAAAAAGCCGCCGCCACTATCAAAAAAATTACCCTTCCCCACCAACCAAAGCTAGTTTCAAAAAAAGCCGACTGAGCCACTGTAATCGACCAACCCACTGGATATTCACCCTTAGGCCACAACAACACAAACGACAAGAAAGATGTCAAAATAATTGTGACCGCATTAATTAAAACTGCCAACCCCGAATCTATCCTTAAATACCTATTCCAAAACAACCATCTAGATTTATTCACCTCATTGTCTTTTATCATCAAACCTGTCTTGTCTTTTTGAGCCATAGCCACTCCTTTCTCCTGCATCCAGTAGGAATACATCAGATTCAAAAAACCACCCATACCAGCAAAAACCAAAGCCGTAATCAACTTAGAATAGTCAAAATTTAACCAATCCACCCCTTTGCCCAAATTCATTGGATTAAATAAGCCATCTACAAACCGCCACACACTCGCCTTGTTAATCAGTATCACCACCGACAACAACAAACCACCTACCGTAATGACCGTAATCACTTTCATCATTTTTTCTAATAAGCGGTAAACTGATCGGGAAAAAAGCAAGGCTAAACTAAACAAAATCACCATTATATATGCCCAAAACAAAGAACCAAACCTACTATTTCCACCACCCGGCCATTTAAAAATCTCATATAAAGAACTGCCCCCAGCTGTCGCATAGCCACCAAACCACAAAAAGTTAACAAAAAACAAAATAAATAAAAACAAAGTATAGTATTTGTTCACCGACAAAAAACCACTCCAAATACCCTTACCTGTCACCGCCGTGTATTTAGTTATTTCTTTATTAACAAAAAACTGCATCAACGCAAAAGGCAACAATAAAAACAAAAAGGCCTTACCGTATCTAGCCACCAAATAAGGCCACCAAATTAACTCTCCGCCACCCTGAGCAGTTGAGGCCCAAATAAAAGCTGGGCCTAACAACAACCACAAGGAAACTTTTTTAGGTAAATTCACTCGTTTTGTTTTCTTTCTTATCTGCATACCCCATTCTACTCCAACCAAATTCTAATTAAAACCAATTTTTACTCATGCTTTTTAACTAAACCAGTCTATATTATTCACCGATTCTCATCTTTTTTAATCCCTACCAAACAAAGCCAACACCAACCAAAAATCTCCACCAACCACTCATCTTTTTTAACCTTTTCTATTTTTTAATTCATTTATCAAACACCATAACAATATTAAGTAATATAAACAAACCTAACAAACCCCAACTACAACATTTTTCTAAAATTACCAAAACCCATTTTCACCACCACAATACCACCAAAATCAATTTTACAATTCTATTAGCAACTCCACCTCTAACTGCCAAAACCAAATATATTTTTTCTCAACCAAAACTCACCAACCATACTAAACCACAACACTATCTTACTTAATATATCATTTTTTGGTACCCCTACCAGGAATCGAACCTGGATCTGTCGCTTAGGAGGCGACCGTTCTATCCATTGAACTATAAGGGCCTATATAATGTCGGGGATACAGGATTCGAACCTGCAACCTCTGGCTCCCGATACCAGCGCGCTAGCCAATTGCGCCAATCCCCGTCACCCACCGTATTATATCTCAAAACCGACAAATCATAACCACCAACTACCAGACCCATCTCCGCAATATTTTCCGTAATATATTTTGATAATGTTAATTTTTAATCTCCGCAATTTCTAAAGCTAATTTTATTATTTCTCCGCTTCATTTTCCGCATTTCCCCGCAACCATTAAACTACTTTCATGCTCATTCTTTTTGCTTAATCACCCTGTCTTTTACACCTTCAACGGGGTTGCCACATCACGAAGTTTAACTGCCGTGTGGAAGGTTCCT
The DNA here is from genome assembly GCA_003647605.1 of Candidatus Shapirobacteria bacterium. Lineage (GTDB taxonomy): Bacteria > Patescibacteriota > Microgenomatia > UBA12405 > UBA12405 > B61-G2. The sequence continues at coordinate 5,073 of QMND01000005.1, forward strand.
CGCAATGACTTTATGTTCATCATCGTGAGGAGTTGCCTAGGCAACGACGCGACGATCCCGTCGGAACCAAACTCACGCTTTTTACTTAACCACCCTATTTTTTATCCTCAACCAATAATTTCAAAAATAATTTTAAGCGCGCAATCATGTAAGTTCGACGCAACGCGTGAGCACTGCAAAATTATAATTGAAATTATTAATCCTCCTCGCAACGACTTTCACTTTTTTTTCTCCAACAAAACCATAATTAACCACAACAAGTCTATCAAACTATTTCATCCTATTCTTCCACCTAATTACTGAAATTCAATCAAAACTAAAAAACAACCAAAACTCCATTTAAATTACCTACTCCCAAGCTTTATCACTCCAACAAAACTCTGCTAATCTTTAGCCACCACCAACCTAAACTTATCTTTTCTAAAAAAACTTTTACCAAATTCCTTAACTTCTTTCAAACTAACCGCCTTCATTTTTGCCAACTCTCTCCCTAAATTTGCAACCTCATCATCCAACAACAGCCTTCGACCTACAAAATCAGTCCAAAAATTGGTTTTGTCCAAACCCATCTCGCCTTTACCCACCACAAAATCTTTTACTCTCTTCAAATCACCTTCTTTAATAGTCTCGGCCAGAGACAAATAAGCTTCTTTTGTTAAACTTACAACCTCGTCTATTTTGTCTTTATTTACCCCAGCCTGAACCCCCAAATATCCATTCCTAGCCAACAACTGACCCAAAGAAAATACATAATAAGCCCAACCTCTCTTATGTCTTATCTCCTCATATAAATTTGAAGAAGAATTACCAGCCATTAATTGCTCTATTAAAGTAGCCACATATTTCCTATTGTCGTCTCTACCCACCGTCGGCACCCCCAAACAAAAATGCGCCTGATCTATTGTCTTTTTCTTTGTTCTTGTCTTTAGCTTACCCAAACTAACCACCAATTCTTCTGTCACACCAACCCCCTTACCTAACCCCAACCAAACTTCTTCTATTTTCCGCTTAATCTCTTTTTTTACCCCCAAACCACCAGCAATTACAATTACCGTGCCTTCTCCGTTAAAATATTTTTTCCTATAATTCAACAATTTTTCCCTGTCAATTGAACTAACATCTTTCAACGAACCGGCTATATTCCAACAGCCTCTCTTTGATTCTCCGTACAATAATTGAACCAAATCAAAAGACAATCCCATCGTCGGATTATCTTCATACATCTTAATTTCTTCTTTAACCACTCCCAACTCCCTATTCAACTCATCTTCTGGAAAGGTTGGATTGATTAAAATATCTGCCAATATATCGATCGCCCACAAAACATCTCTTTTGACAGTTGTAATCTGATAAGAGGTCATTTCAAAACCGGTTCCAGCATTGTGAATCGCCCCCCTTGAATCTATCTCTATATTAATATCCCTAGCACTTCTTTTTTTAGTTTCCTTAAAAGCCATATGTTCCCAAACATGACTGATCCCAAATTCATCTTTGTATTCATAAGCCGATCCAATTTTTAAAAACACTTCTACGGTCACCGAATTTAAATGAGGTAAATCTATCAACACCACCCTAATTCCATTTTTTAACCTAAATACATCAAACTTATTCATCCTCTCATTCTACCACAACTTCATCATTTTTTAGCAATAAAAAATCCAAATATCACCTATTTTCCCAATCTTCCAATCTTTACCACCCCATTAGCAGTCTATACCATACTCTGCTAGACATACTTTGATATAGCCAACCCATTTCTTTATCAAAATCTTTCACCAACTACAACTATCCACCTCAAACACCCACCCCAATCCTCTCTTTAACTATCAAAACCAAAACTACCCAACTACCAAATTCACCATCCTACCCTCTACATAAATCTCTCTTTTAATTTCTTTCCCCTCTAACCATCTACCAATCTTGTCAACCTCTTTGGCCCTTTTCAGCACTTCTTCCTTAGCTAACCCCTTCTGTATTCTAATCTCGGCCCTCCTTTTACCATTGACCGCCACCGGCACCACTATTTCATCTTCCACCAAATATCTTTTCTCCACCTCTGGCCAACTACTGGCATGGACTGATCCCTCACCCACCTTAGCCCACAAATCTTCAGCCAAATAAGGCGCCAATGGGGCCAACAGCCTAATCATAGCCCTCAAACTTTCCTTACTTATTCCTAACTTCTCATTGTTAATCCCCATTACATTAACCAACTCCATCAATTTAGCCACCGCCGTGTTGTATTTAAACTTTTCTAAATCGTCAGCCACTCCTTTAATAGTTTGGTTCAGTTTAACCAAAAAAATCTCATCCTCAATTAGCCGTTCACCTTTATCAATCGCCTCTACCGCCAACAACACCTTTCTTTCAAACTTATCCAAAAATCTCTTAACCCCCATCAAAGTTTTTTCATTCCATGCCATCACCCCATCAAAAGGCCCCATAAACATCAAATAGCACCTTAACACATCCACTCCATATTGTTTGGTTACACTCTCTGGAATTATCACATTGCCCCTCGACTTACTCATTCTCTGATTGTCTGGTCCTAAAATTACTCCGTGAGAGATTCTTTTAATATAAGGTTCTGGATAATCTTGTGGCACTACCCCTAAATCATATAAAAACTGATAAATAAACCTCGAATACAACAAATGCAAGGTGTTATGCTCATCTCCACCAATATAAACATCAACTGGACACCATTTCTTCAACTCAGTCATACTAGCAAACTGACTATCATTTTCGGGGTCAGTATACCTCAAAAAATACCAATCACTCCCAGCCCAATTTGGCATTGTATCAGTTTCTCTGCTAGCAGGTCCACCACACTTAGGACAAGTTGTTTTAAGCCAATCAATCATTTTGGCCAACGGACTTTCACCTGTCTCGGTTGGTTCATAGGCCTCCACTTCTGGTAACTCAATCGGCAAATCCTCCTCTTTAACCCCCACCCAACCACATTTAGGACACTTGACCATCGGTATCGGCTCTCCCCAATAATGCTGTCGGCTAAATATCCAATCTCTCAAATGATAATTATCAGCTCTGTCCCCAATTCCCTTATCTTTCAAAAAATCAATTGCTTTTTTAATCGCTTCTTGAGGTAACAAACCATTCCAATCTCCCGAATTAATCATTTCACCCCTATCAACTTCCGTGTAAGCGCTCTCTTCAAAATCATGATCTTCCGCTCCCTTAATTACTGGCACAATCTTCAAACCAAACTTCTTAGCAAAAGCAAAATCCCTTTCGTCGTGAGCTGGCACCGCCATAATTGCCCCCGTCCCATAGCTACTCAAAACAAAATCAGAAATCCAAATCGGTATTTCTTGACCATTGACTGGATTTATAGCCATCAAACCACTGTCCACTCCCGTTTTTTCCTTAGCCAACTCAGCTCTCTCCAAATCCGACTTCTTGCTAGCCTGCTTGACATATTCCCTTATTTTGTCAATTCTTTCATCATCAGATCTCTCAGATGCAATTTTAGAAGCATTAGAAAATAAGGCTTTTACTAATTTATGCTCAGGCGCTACCACCATAAAAGTCGCTCCATACAAAGTATCAGGTCTAGTCGTAAACACCTCCAATTCTTCTATTTCACCTATCTTATCTTTTAGCTTAAACTTCAACTTAGCCCCACTTGACTTACCTATCCAATTTATCTGAGCCGATTTAACTTTTTCGATAAAATCAGTTTTTTTCAAACCCTCAATCAGTCTATCGGCATAATCGGTAATTTTAACCACCCATTGCGACAAATTCCTCTGACTCACCTCGTGCCCACATCTCTCGCACTTACCATCAACCACTTCCTCATTAGCCAAACCAATTTTACAACTAGGACACCAATTTATCGGCATTTCTTTTTTATAAGCCAAACCCTTTTCAAACAATTTCAAAAAAATCCACTGAGTCCACTTATAATAGCTAGGATCAGTTGTATTCACTTCTCTATCCCAATCAAAAGAATAAGCCAATCTTTTCATCTGTTTTCTAAACATATCAGTATTCTCTTTAGTTACTTCCTGTGGTTTTCTTTTCATCTTGATGGCATAATTTTCAGTTGGCAAACCAAAACCGTCCCAACCCATCGGAAACAAAACATCAAAACCTTTCATTCTCATAAAACGAGCATAAACATCGGCTCCGGTAAAACTAAATGCATGACCTACATGCAAACCACTACCTGATGGATAAGGAAACTCCACCAACACATATTTTTTCTTGCCTTTTTTACCCCCAGCCTTATACAAATCCCTGTTTTCCTCCCAATATTTACTCCACTTCTCCTCTCTTTTAACTATTTTTTCTTCTACTTTTTGTTTCATTTTTATTATCTAAATACTAAAAAACCCCGTTCTCACGGGGTCTATAACCATAACCGACCCCTCACTCAGCCTAAAAGCAATAGTGAAAGGTTTTTGCTATTTGTCATAAAACCATTATACCACCACAGTTTATTTTCCTCTAGTTACCACAAATGCTCTCAATAAAACCTGTTGATATCTTTTCTTTTGAAAAAGATATTTGAAATTCAAACCTTCCCTGTTTCCTCCGGCCACATCCACACCAATTTCGTCCATAAACACCGCAAATTTCTCAGCCATCTCATAATCCCTCTCTCGCGGGTTCCTTCTCTCATCCAAAAACAACAGTCTAAGATACACATTTTTATACACCTCCTTCAACTTATCTTCTAAACCATCGGGTATATCAATCAAACTGGTTTCTGCCACCTCAAACACAGTAGAAATAACATCATTCCAGTCTTCACTAATAGTCACATCTTCTTTCTCCATAGCCATAAATTTCTCATACATCTTCCACTCTACATTCAATTCTCTAAATCTACTCTCCGAAGCGACTGCCCTTCTCCACCAATTATCAACAGATGCCACATCTTCTTTGTCAACTTCTCCGTTTAACAACTCATTATTTACCATCAACAATTTACCATCCTTACTAGGTTGTAATAAACCACCCCTATTTATTTCTTCTACCGCCAACCTAACCAAATCCCTCACCGAATTCACAAATTCATGTCTAATCTTTGACAACACTTTTTCCTGCTCAGATAAATCAGATATTCCCAATAGTTCTTCCATTGCTCCACGCACCCCCCTAAACTTAAACTCTATTCTTCCATCAGCATGTTGAGTGGCTGCCACGCTACAAATAGTTCTGTCGCCAGCCACTGCCGGATCAAAACCAGACAATTCAATCCCTTTGTCACCACCAAACATTTTAGAAGAATCTGGCAACCGACCCCAAGAAAATAAAATTGCAGGATCAAACATCGCAATTACGTCATCTCTATGAAAAAGCTTCAGTGCCTGTCTCAACGCCTTCTCAACCGTAGGATTGTGTATTAATGTTAAGGTGTCATATATAGATAAACCCCCATCCCTAACCATACTGATTTGTTCTTTTCTATCTTTGGCGTATCTCATTAAACCAGCTATGTCATCAATACCACTAGACACCAACATAGGAATTTCTGCCAATCGTCTTGCACCAGCAAAACCAACACAATTCATACCAGTTGTAGGTACTTTGTCCTCCAATTCCATCTCTACCAACACCCGTCTCAAAGCTTTAAAAATGGCTAGTTCATATAAAGATTTCGGAGAAAAACCAAAAAACTTTGAAACGTCAGACACCAACCTTGTTTCATCGCTATCAAAAACCTGTTCTGGCACCCTAACACTTGTCCCATTTTCTTTAACATGCCCCCCAATCGCTCCTCTTTTATACGATACCATAGGAGCAGGATATGAAGCAGTATCACTTGCCTCAAACACCCTTCCAACCATATCGTCACACAACAACAACATATTTTTATCAGCATGACCTCCATCTTCCACTATATGAAAAGTACGATTAACCATTGAAACAGGCCCCCAATCCTTGTCGTTGACCACAAACTCTGCCACCCTCCCAGATCCAGCTCCAAATTTGCGCACTACACGCCTAGTCTGTCCTGAGTATTCGCTCTGTCTACCAACCACAAAAGTTAAACCAAACCGATCTTCAGGTCTTTTTATCTTCTCATTACCCTTCTTTCTATTTCTTCTTTCCGTCTCTTTTTTTTCTTTATCAGTCAACGGTTCTTTCAATCTAATTCCAGCCATTTTTCTACTTACATCTTCCAACCCACCATTCAAAACCTCACCCCTAACCAAAAAAGGACGACCATCATACACAATACTAACCAAATCATCAGAACGCAATCTAAACAAGCCATCTTTGTCTACCCCCAATGCCAACAAAATAGAAGGGTCACTTGCCGCCATCTCGTATATAGTAGCCACTTGCTTACTTTCATCTCCCAAAGGATCAATCGTTTCTGGAACATTACCACCAAAAATATCTTTTACTTTTTCTACAGCTTCAGTCAACCTCTCTCTTTCGGTCATTATAGCAGAAGCTAGCAACACATCCATAGAAACCACATCTCTACCTCCCTCTTCCTTGCTATTATTCATATTTTCAACCAAAATATCTACCTTAGCCAAAAGTGTATCCTTGTCCACCTCGTCTTTAAAACGCACTTCTGCGCTACTAAACCAGAGGTTCTCCGTCTTTGTTCGTCCAGCCCACTTCAACATTCTCCTTAATCTCGTGTCCCAAGGGTGAGCAGCTTCTGCTTCTGAAATATTGATTTTTTCTTTTTTTTTATCAGCTCCCACTGAACTGACAACCCTGTCTTTTATTTTATTCCATTCTTCTACACTTGTCTTCGAAAACACCCCACCAACCGCTGCAAAAAAATAGTCAACTAACACACCTGTAGACTTATCAACTAAAAAACGATGAGGTCTTTTAACCAATTCTGCTCCACTACCCACTCCAACTTCCCTAGTTTCTCCTGACATAATCCCATTTAACCATTTTTCTACTCATACCGCAACGCATTCAGAGCACTAATCTGCCTAGCTCTCTTACTCGGATACCAACCCGTCGCAATTCCCACAAAAAAAGACACCGCTAAAATAAAAAAAGCAAAAAACCACGGCATATAACTTATATTCATAAAACCTTGACCCTTGAAAACCGACACTGAACTCAAAGCTATTGACACCACTTTTCCCAAAAACAAACCTAACAACACCCCAAAAAAACCACCCCCCATACCCATAATCATCGATTCAGCCAAAAACAACTCCTTCACCTCCTTAGACAACATCCCCATCGACTTCATCACCCCCACTTCTCTAGTTCTTTCCAACAAAGACACTGTCATTGTATTAAACATACCTAAACTAGCCACCGCCAAAGCAATTGTCCCCAAAAAACCCAATAAAACCCTTAGGTTTCTAAATAGCTTTTCAATCTCTTCCACCGTATCCAAAGCACTACTGGTTTTTAACCCCATCGTTTCTATTTCCTTCCTCACTCCAGCCACCTCACCTTTTTTCTTAGCCACTATTTTCAACTGAGAATAGTTTTTAACTCCCAATCTCTTAGCATCGGCCAGATGAAAATAATAGTAACTACCACCATCGTCGTCAACCACCCCTTTAATTACATATTCCACCTCCTCTGAATCTTTTCTACCCGACAAACCTGGTACCAGACTATCAGACAACACATAAGAAACCTTAAACTTCTTACCAATCGCCTCCTTTGCTTTCAAATTAAACACCGCCAACATTCCCGAACTCACATAAGCCTCAGCCACCGGCATACCATAAAAACTCACCTGCTTATCTTCCTCCTTAGCCTCAGACTCTCCCAACCCCTTTAACTCTACCCACTCAATCCCCGAAGAATCAGTCGAAATTTTAGCCTCAAAAATATCGGCTGAAACTGAAGTTACGGCCGACCCCGATGCCTTTTGAGCTGAAACACTAGCCTCGTCACTATCACCCAACACCTCACCCACAACCACTTCTTCGCCTAAATATTCATCTAAACTCTCAATCCCATATTCAGACCCACTATTATCATCGATAACCAAGTTATCTTCCATTACACAACCAACCACCCACTTTCTCTGACCATGATCATTTAAAACAGGCACTAGACCCTCATCATCGCCACTCATCCACAAAGGTAATTTAGCTCTCATCCAAATTGAAAATTCCTTTTCGTTTTGACTATCTCTAGCCACTTTATCTATTCTACCCAAAAAATAATGCTCTCCCCAAACTTCCTCGCCCACCAACTGACCTTCGCCCCTAATTACATAACCTAAAAATTGACTATCAGTCTGGCACTCGCTCCACACCCCCACCTTTTCTCCTTCTACTACATTAAAATTTCTTATTCCTTGACTAGCCTTATCTCCACTATCCACTATCACAATTTCTTGTCTAGCCCCCGACACTTCTCCCGGTCTATCTCTAAAATTAAAACTAACATCTTTGTCTTCATAATCCTGCCCAGCTAACATTTGCACATTCATGGCTTCCAAATAATCTTTATTTACTCCAAACGACATCACATCCAAAACCGAGTTATTAAAATTTATTCTTGACACCATTGAAACCGAAGGAATACCCTTTTCTATTCCCTTTATATTTTCCACTTTAGCCAAAAAATCGTCATTAATTTTTACATTAACCGCCTCCCCCACTCCCACATCAACCATTCTTAATTCATCTAATCTAGCCACCCTCTTAATCACCAACCTCTCCAAACCATAACCCAAAGATACCAAAAAAACAATCGCTCCTACTCCAACCGCCATACCTCCAATAGTTACTACTGCCCTGCCTTTTTTAGCTTTCAAATTTCTAAAAGCCAACTCGATGATATACATTCTCGACACATCTCCGTCTTTTCTTCCGTCTACTTTCTTAATAATTTTTTTAATCTGCCTCACCCAAAACCGGCCATCAAACCTGGATCCCAATTTTTTAATCAGTTTAAGTTTTCCCCAAAAGACTAAACTGTTTTCTAAAAAATACAAAAACAATAAAACTATAAAAACCATATTAGTCCACAACAACTTTGGTA
>QMND01000006.1 GCA_003647605.1 Candidatus Shapirobacteria bacterium
ATATAAATAATTTTCTCCTTACTTACACCCTTTTTTAATAATTTTTTAATAGTTGAATACAACAAATAGGTTTTTCCCGACCTCCTCGGACCAATTACTGATACTATTTTTCCACTAGTCAACGGAACTGCAATCTGCCTTTGTTTTAATTCTGGCCACTCCCTATTTTGACCATCAACTATCATAGTTTTTATCAAATCTTTCTTTCTCATAAAGCAACTTTACCACACTTCTTTCTTTCTGTCAAAGCAACTTTGACAAAAAATAAAGTATTCGTCGCTACTAGACTTCTAAAAAAATCGTAGCAACCCAAACCAAGTCATTGCGAGGAGTGAAACGACCTGGCAACCTGCCTGCCGACAGGCAGGTCCCATCGAAACTAAACTAACCCTTTTTTAATCAACTTAATCAACTACTTTTTATCTTCATTTACTCATACACCACCTTCTTCCCCTCCCCATACCTTGGCACTTTGGTATCAGGTTCATCACAAACCCAACATCTTAACAAAAAAATTTATTCAAACAACTTCCTTACTATCTCCATCTCACCCAACATCACATTCCAATCATATTTCTCCCTAAACTTTTTTTCAAATTCTGCAGATGACAACAATTTAGAATTAGACAAACGCAAGATATTCAAATATCCGTCATTTGTTCTTTTTACAACCAAACCTTTCATCTGTAAAAACAAACTAGTTATTTTATCTAACAACCTTTCATCCCCATTGTTCACCTCTACTTCAATAAAAACCCCTGCATCAACGACATAATCTAGACTAATCGTACACAAATTATCTCTATCCTGATAATTAGTTCTCTCTTTCTTCAAAACTATCGCTCTTATCAATCCCAAAGACTCCAAATATTCCGCAATACTACTATCCTTAACCACAATATCAGCCTGTATATTTAAGTCTAATTTGTGTCTTTTAACTAAAATTTCTTTCAATCTGTCCAGTCTTAAATACCCATTGTCCAACAAATCCACCTCTTCTACAACCAACTTACCAAACTTATTAGAAAACAATGACTTGTATTCAAAACTTATTTTACCCGCAGAATCACGCAATCTAAGACCTCGCTTTAAGTTAACAATACTGTAATTAGGAACATCATAATACACATCGTCTTGCGTCTCTTTCGATTGAAATAGATATCCATTCTCTTTTAAAAAACGACCAATGTCTTCAGCCGAAGTACTAGACAATACCATGAACTTAATTTCAATTTCTATATTTTTCACAATATTAATTATAACTCACTAAAAGCATTCATTTCAGAATAACAAATATCTGACAGCTCCTTATTAGAATACTCCGCCAATTGAGCGGTATTCATATATCCATCTCGAGACGCCACAACAGGATTCATTCCATTAACGATTAACAATCTTACACGAGGAGCACTATAATGTCCCAAATCTTCCTCTGTATGACCATGAGCAATCGCCATATCCCACAAAGCTGTTCCAGGATACACCTTCACAGGAAACAACGCCACCTCCCCTAACCCAAATTTTTTCAATGAATGCATAAAATCCACAGTCTGGCGTGTTTCACTAACCGTCTCTCCAGGTAATCCAAGCATAAGAAAACCTTTTGTTGCAATTCCTTCTTCTCTACATGCATTTAAGCCACTCAATATGTTATCAGGATTATACTTAGGATCGAGTTTTCCATTTCTATTAGAAACCATCAAACACCCTCTTTCATACCCTGTCTCTATCCCCAAAGAAATTCTCTCTAAACCAGCACTTTTTAATTTTGAAAGAATTCCCAGACGGCCGAATCTTGCAATTGTGTCCGGTCTAATTAAACAATTAAATGTTACTTTCCCCGCCAAACCAGCCTCCTCCCATAGCGATAAAAATAAATTGGCTCTTTTGGGGTGAGGAATCATTTCGTCATCAATGAATTGTATATGATTAACTCCATGTTCCTCAACCAAACTCTTACACTCTTCAACTACCAATCGCATATCACGAAATCTAACCCTTTTTATACCACCTGTTTTCATAATCTCCCATTGTGCAGGAGTGATACAAAAAGCACAACGCCCGCCACAACCATAACTAGAAACTACCGTCATCGCCATCCTACCATGCTTTTCAAATGGTTCGTTAGCAAAGATACTCCTGTCAATCACAGGAAAAGTGTTTACATCGTGAATAGCATTAACTCTTTGACCACTTGGACAAACCACCTCTCCATTATCGTATACATATGTCCCAGGAATATCTTCCAAAGGAACACGCCTTACAAGTTTAGGAATAACACCCAAACCATCTCCCGACACAACAACTGCACTGGGAACATATTCCAAAATTGACCCAGGGTCTAATGTCGCATGTGGTCCTCCAAAAACAATCGTAGTATCCCCATAACGCTCTACTATTCTTCGTGCTAATATCATAGTCGAAGAAAAAATCGGTGTAATCACATTCAAACCAATTATTGTTGGCCTATTATTTCACGTCTCAACAGAAATTCTGTCAAGAATATCTTCTATTGAAAGTCCAGCAAATTCTGTATCGACAAAACTAACTCTATCATAACCAAGTTCTCTGATAGAATCCATAGCAACCAAACCAACACCATAGGGAGTCAAAACACGCTCTCCTTCTGATCTGGGATCAAACCCATAGTCCCTACTAGGACTATTTAAAATTAATACATCTTTCATGTTTGTACATATCTAATATGTTAACTAAATTAATTAACATATTGACATAATAATAATATATTATCAACCCCTCTTTCCTACTCATACACCACCTTCTTCCCCTCCCCATACCTTGGCACTTTAGTCTCAGGCTCATCAAACCAGTCTTTCAAAATATCCCCCGCAATCGGAGCCGCTTCATCACTTCCCTCTCCGCCTCTCTCCACCAACACCGTAATTGATATTTCCGGATCATCAGCTGGAGCAAAAGCCGTCAGCCAAGCCTGACTATCTCCACTTCCATCTCCTACTTGAGCCGTCCCCGTTTTACAAGCCAATTCTGTTTTGAAATTAAACAACGGCCAAGCCGTCCCTCCTTTATGACAAGCCCCTTTCATTCCCTTAACCACCAAATCCAAATTTTCTTTTTTAATTCCCAAATCCTGACAATCCTTTTTCTTATCCTTCAACAAAGTCATTTGACACTTTTTACCTCCACTAGCTATTACATTAGTCATTCTATTGATTTCCAAAGGCGTCACCGACAACCCCCCCTGTCCTATAGCTAAATGAAAAGTATTACCCAAATACCACTTTTCACCTTCCTGTTCCAATTTCCACTTTTCGTCTGGTACTATTCCTTTTAACTCTCCTTTTAACTCCACCCCCGTTTTATCCTCCAAACCAAACTTTTTAGCCCAACTCTTAATTCCATCTACTCCTACCCTTTCCCCTAACCTATAAAAAAATATATCATTAGATCTTTTAATTGCCTTAACCACATCAACCTGTCCATCCGTCTGCCCTCTCTTATTCCACAACCAATTACTATAAGAATAATCACCTATCCTTATCACCCCCGTATCCTCAATCAAACTATTTCCATTTATCTTGCCCATTTCTAAACCAGCCGTAGCCACTACCATTTTAAAAACCGAACCTGGTTGATATCTGGCCAACACTACTCTATTCAACATCGGCAAATTTTCCTTATCATTTAACAATTCCTTAATTTTTTTATTATCTTTTTCAAAAGAAAATAAATTGGGATCAAAAGCCGGACTAGACACTAAAGCTATAATTTTCCCATCTTTAGGCTGGCTCATCACCACCACCGCCTTTCTGCCTTTCAATAATCCATAAATCTTTTTTTGCCAATAAGCATCCAAACTCAAATGTACATCTTCACCTCTTTGGGGGTCAACTCTACCTAATTCTCTAACATAATCACCTTTAGCATCCACCTCCACCAACCTTTTTCCATCAATACCTCTCAACTGACAATCAAAATATTCCTCCACCCCACCTCTACCCACTAAACTCTTATTGCTTATACCTTTATGACAATTCCTCTGCTTCCAATCTTTCAACTCATCAGCTCTCAGTTCTCCCAAATAACCAGACACTGTCGATAAACTTTCTCCATAAGAATATTTTCTTTTTAACTCATAAGCCAAATCTTTACCCTCAAAACGCAAACCATCAAACCCGCCTATCTTGTCAAACACCTTACTACCTTCCACTAAATGGAAATAAGCATAAATGCTTTTGGCAATTACTCTACCTTTCCTGTCGTAAATCTCAGCCCTACCAGCTGGCACCCTCAACTCTCTTACCTTATTATCTCTAGCTAAATTTTTATAATAATCAGACTTTACCACCATCAAATCCATCGAAGCCGTTATTAACAACAAAAAGCTAGCCAAAATCACAAAAATCATCAACCAATATTGCCAATCTTTACTTCTACCTACTCCCATATTTAATTATTTATAGCCCAAACTTTGACCTTTTCCAGAAAATCACCATCTTTAATTAACTTTTCGCAACCCCTAATTACTCCCAACTCAGCTCCTTTAATCAAACCAGTCGGTACTCCGCTCTCTTTTTCTATTAATTTATCTAAACCTCTTAATTTTGCCCCACCTCCCACCAATCTAATTCCATTGTTCAATACATCATCACTAACCTCTTCCGGCATTTGGTCTAATAATTCTTTAACTAAAGCCACCATCCTCATAGCCAACATCATCAAGGCCTCTTTAACCTCAGACTCTCTCAACCTCAAACTTCTAGGCAAGGCCGTCCCCAAATCCCTACCTCTAACCACCGACACTTTTTCTTTTCCTTCTTTTCTTTCCCAAACACAACCAATTTCCCTTTTCACTTTTTCAGCCCTACCTCTACTAATCAACATTCCATATTTCATTTTTAAAAAAGATACAATCGCATCATCCCAATCATCTCCGCCAAACTTCAAACTCTTAGTTAGCACCATTCCCTCTGAAGACACTATAGAGGCTTCGGTTTTGGCTCCTCCCACATCAACTATTAATAAAGCCGAAGAACTTTTAGTTGACAAACCCATACCTATACCTGCCAACAATGATTGCTCCACCAAAAACAACTTCTTCACCCCCAATGCCAAAAAAACTGACCGCACCGCCCTTCTTTCTACATCAGTCAAACTACCAGGCACACCCACAATAATTCTCGGTTTGAACAATTTTAATCCTCTGCTAGGTATCTCATAAATTAACTTCAAATAATAATCCAAGTAGTTCTCCAAGGCCTCCAAATCCGACACTACTCCTCTCTTCATCAATCTAATTACTTCTATCTGCTTGGCCTCTCTGTCCACCATCTCCCTGGCTCGCTGACCATAAGCTATTATTCTAACTTTCTTTCTAGTTGGAGCCGATAAACCCGTCCATCTTTTTAACTTCCTCCTAGCCAATAAACTAGCCTCTTCGATCACAATTCCCTTATCTTTTAAATAAAACAATGTGTTACTCGTTCCCAAATCCACCCCAATATCCACTGAAAACCTGGACAAAAATTCATCAATTTTTTGTTTTAAACTAAACCTTCTCACATCAAAATTATACCCCGCTTCTTTCCAAAAAACCTTTTACCTTCTTCGCAAACTCCTTCAAACTCTCTACATCACTATTCAAGTCTTTGTAAGCAATTCTATAATCAAACTCTGTATATTTATGCACTATTATATTTCTCAATCCAACTGCCTCTCCCATCTTCAAAGCTAACTTTTCAAAAATTATTTTTTTATCAGCTAATTTTTTAAACAATCCAGCATATGTCTCTCTCTTACCTAATTTCAGGCTTAATTTCTACCATACTTATTTTATTTGTTGTCTAACTACAACAACTGGACCAACAGCAATATCTTTTTTCTCAGCCTCACTCCTCAACAAATCAACTATTGCTCTTTCATCTAATCCTGGATTTACCCCATCAGCCAAAACATCCAATATACTAGCCTTATTACTACCTACTAAACCATCCTAATAACACTCATGTCATCTGGTTTAGCTCTCTCGTTATTACTCCGAGATATATCTCTAGCCACTTTAACTAAATAAGCAGGTAAACCGGCAGGATCCTCTTTATTCTCCACAAACATTTCAGAAATACCAAGAACATGATCAGGAACAAGGTTGTCGGTAATTCCGTCAGACATAACTACAACAGACCAACCGGGTGGCAAAGCATGTACCTTCAACGCAATAAATTCTTTCAATTCCTCATCTGTATTCTCTCTTTCATTTAAAACATCACCTAAAGATCGATAGCAAATATTTCTACGATAATCAGTCAACGCCCCCTCTGCTGTTATAATCCCCGCCTCAACAAGCTTTCTTACCAAAGAATGTTCCTTAGAAACAACAACCAAATCTCCTGTTTTGTCATTTCGCAAATAAGTCGTCGCATCTCCAATATTGGCTGTAACCACCTTTCTTTCTTTTGTTTTATCTTTGCCAACTATTACAGCCATATTAAGAGTAGTGTCAGCTCCTCTATTCACTTTTTCCTTTAAATCTTTTTCCTCCCAAGCTTGACGAACAGCAGTAGAACCAGTTACAAAAGCTTTTCTCATCATTTCAATAGCCTTATCAACATTACCATCCTTAAAACCATCAGGGTTCAATTCTTTACAAACCCGAACAATCGCATCCCTAACAATCCCTACTACTTTCCAATCATGTCCTCCACCTTCTCCAGCCATTCCATCTTCCAACGCAACTCCCCCTCTAATTGGAAAAATACAATCTCCCGATCCTTCTATAACAGGTCTACCATCTTTGCCAAGCAAAGCATGTTGAGATACCACACCTCCAACAGAATCTTCACATTCAAACACTTCTATTTCCCTCTCGCGGTCTTGTCTTTCTAAATCATTAATTATCAACAAATCACTCAATGGAACAGGAAAAGTACCGTATTTATTATCGGTTTCACCAAGCAATACCACATTGGCCACATTATCTTGAGAATCAAAACCTTTTGGACACACCGTAACAATCTCTCCTTCTCCAGTTACCCATTTCCAATTCTGCTCCGGCAATGGTGGTCTTCCAACTTCTCCAACACCAGCAAAATGACTTAATCCAAGAGCTATATCATCATACAAAACAACTTTTACATTCGATCCTAATAATTCACTCTTAAGTTCATAACCATCACACGTACCCTCCCTATACACCACCCTTCTACCCTTTTCCTCCTCTCTCAAGAGGTAGCCAACTCGCATCACCCCCAATTTATCAACAAACTCCACTTTTTGACCAAGTCCACCCCCAGACAAAGTCTCTTTTTTCACAGGAACATCTAAACCACGTTCCCTACCAATCCAATTGTCTTCTCCACTCACATTTCCACTTTACCACGCTATACTACTCCTATGCAACCCACTTCTAAACTCACCAAACTCATTTGTACTAGTTACATTATCCTTTTTCTTCTCTCCCCTCTCCTCATTTCCACTCACACCTCCGAATTATTCGAATTTCCCAAGATCCTTTTTGTCTATGCTTCAACCATAATTATCACCACCATCCATCTTTTTAATATTACCAAAAAATCCCAACCTATCTTCAAAAAACACCCTCTCAACCTACCTCTACTTCTTTTCCTCCTATCTCAAACCATTTCCACTCTTTGGTCCATCGATCCCCACACCTCTATTTATGGTTATTATTCCCGCTTCAATGGTGGACTTCTATCCTTAATTTGCTACGCCCTCCTATTTTTAATTCTCAATGTCTACATCACCCCACAATTCAAAACTAAAATTATCAATACTTCCCTAGTTTCTGGTTTTATTGTTTCTGCCTATGCCATTCTTCAACATTTCGGCATCGATAAAAATTTTTGGGTTCAAGATGTCCAACAACGAGTTTTTTCCACCCTAGGCCAACCCAACTGGTTATCTGCCTACCTCTGTATTCTCACCCCCTTAGCCATCAATCGCTTTTTGAAATCAAAAAACACATCCTCAAAACTCCTATATTTTCACCTCAGTCTTGTCTTTTTTATTGCCAGTCTTTTCACTAAATCTAAATCCGGTCTAATTGCTTTACCCATCTCCTTACTAATCTATTTTATTCTCAACCTAAAACAACATTCCAAACAATTACTACCTCTTTTTGGACTTCTAACCATTCTAGCCTTAACTATTCCCAACCCCATCAAATCCAAAATTTTCCCTAC
This sequence comes from Candidatus Shapirobacteria bacterium, assembly GCA_003647605.1. Taxonomy (GTDB): domain Bacteria; phylum Patescibacteriota; class Microgenomatia; order UBA12405; family UBA12405; genus B61-G2. Next base: position 8,178 of record QMND01000006.1, read on the forward strand.
TTCAACTCTCAACGACTCCAACCACACCATCCCCTCAACTATTAATATTACTCCCTCTCAAGACATTAGAAAAATTGTTTGGCAGGGAGCCATCAAACTCTGGCAACAATACCCACTCTTTGGAACTGGCACCGAAACATTTGCCTATTCTTACTATTGGACTAGACCAGCTAAACATAATCTTACCTCGGAATGGGATTTCATTTACAACAAAGCACACAACGAATATCTTAACTTTTTGGCCACAACTGGCAGTTTCGGCTTCCTCACTTATTTTCTACTTATTTTAATTAGTCTATTTCAACTTATTCACCATCGACAATATCACCTTTTAGCCTCCTTTATCTCAATTTTAATTACCAACCTAGCCGGCTTCTCCGTCGTTATTACTTCTCTTTATTTCTTTTTGATTCCAACTCTTGCTAAACCAAATCAAACTACCGACACCAATCCACCCCAACCAACCAACTTTCTCTTCAAACTGATTATTCCCATTGTTTCTTTTTATCTACTCAAGCAAACCTGGAACTATTATCAAGCCGACTTGTCCTACAACCAAGCCCAACAATATCAACAGAACCAACAACTCCAAACAGCTCAACAACATCTTCAACAAGCTGTCAAACTTCGACCTTCAGAGACTATTTACATCTCTCAACTAGCTTCTGTCCAGGCCAAACTAGCCCTTAGCCAATCAAAGACTAATCAACAGTTTTCTCAACAACTAGTTCAACAAAGTCTTGATAATATCCATAGCCTCGACAAGCTATCCCCCTACAACCTCAATATTCTCAAAGTTAAAGCCCAAACTTATTATTATCTGTCGGCTATTGATAAAAAATACTTTTCTTCAGCCATTGAAAGTCTGGTTCAGGCCAGTCTCTTAGCCCCCACCGATGCCAAAACTTTCTATCTTTTAGCTAAATTTTGGCAAGTCGGGGGTAACTCAAATCAAGCTATCAAAAATTATTTACAAGCCATCAAATTAAAATCCAACTATGATCACGCCTGTTTTGAATTAGCCCAAATCTATCTCCACCAAAAACAAAATAAATTAGCTAAACAATATCTACAACAAACCCTCCAAATCGCCCCCAACAACACCCAGGCTCAACAACTCCTCCAACAAATTAAACCGTAAACTCAGCTACTGTCTCATCCCATTCATCCAAACGCCACTGTGTCTGCGCATTCAATCCTGCCCTCTTCGACACTTCCTCCACCACACCTCCCTCAAGTGAACACCTTGGTCTTATTGTCATCAAACCAGCCTTGGGTCCTCTTAAGTTTTTGGCAGCCACCGCTAAAGTATGAATTTCATCAACCTCACCAAAATAATTACCCATTTCCATAAACCAATATCTACCCCCATTCCGAACAATCCTCCCAACCTCAACTGATACTCCCTCTGTACCATCTGGACCAATCGAAACCACCTCCCTATGACAAATTAAATAATATTTGCCTTCCCTGCCTTCCTTAGTCACTACACCCACAGGCACCCACTCGTTTAGTTCTGGTCCCTCTTTTTCCATATCATATTATAACACACTCTCTACTTTCCACTCAATCATCTTACCAGCTACCGATTTATAAAGTTTACCTCCATCTCTTTTAATATGGTCAATAAACAAAATCCCATTCAAATGATCTAACTCATGTTGGAAAATCACCGCCTCAAAACCTTCCAACACCTCTGTCTTTTTTCTCAATTCTTCGCCTTTCAATTCAGCCCACTCAGCTTCAATTTTTGCCCATCTTTTAACTGTCCCAAAAAAATCCGGCACCGACAAACAACCCTCCAAAAAATCTTCCTCTGATAAATCCCCTTTTTCAATCTTCAAATAAGTTTTTTTACCTATGGTTTTAATAATCTTAGGATTAATCACCATACCTCTCTTTTTACTCATCATAAAAAATCTTTTCTTAATTCCTATCTGAATTGCCGGCAAACCAGCCCCATTATCAGTTTTTCTCAACACCTCTTCCACCTCCTCAATCTCTTGTTTCAACTTTTTATCAACTTTCAACACTTCCTGACTCTTTTGTCGCAAAATCTTGCTAGGATATATCACAATCTGCCTCATTTTCTAATTATACCTCATTTCACCTTTTACCTCTTTTTCAACTATAATCAACCTATGCCAACCATTCCTAATTTAATCTTTTTCGGCGCTTCTACCTATTCCAATATTGTTCTCCAATCTCTTCTATCTCAAAACCATTTTCATCTATCAACCGTCGTCACCAAAAACGACCAACCTCTAGGTCGACACCATATTTTAACCCCCAACCCCGTTGCTCTTTTTGCTCAACAACACCAATTATCTCTCATCAAAACCAACCAATTCGACTCAGACTTCCGCTCCAAACTCCAATCGCTTAAGTCTCATATTATTTTGGTTGTCGCCTACGGACCACCATTTTTTGATCAACAATTAATTGATCTACCTCAACACAAAATAGTCAACATCCACCCCTCGCCTCTACCTAAATATCGAGGCGCCACCCCCGGACCTTGGCAAATCATCAATCAAGAAAAAACATCGGCTGTTACCTTTTTTCAAATCGATTCCAAACCAGATCACGGACCTATTATTGTCCAAATTCCCTTTGATATTTCTCCTACCGCCACCTCCCAAGACTTTTATCAACAAGCCTTTCAATTAGCCTCCCAACACTTAATTCAAATTTTGGATAATTATATTAAACAGCCTCAACAAATCAGCCCCCAAGACCATTCACAAGCTACTTATTTTCCTAAATTAAACAAACAACAAGCCCAAATCGATTGGTCTTGGCCTGTTTCCAAAATTGAAGCCTTTGTTAGAGCCATGCAACCATGGCCTATTGCTTGGACTACAGTCAAAAATCGCCAATCCAACCAACAACTAAAAATGAAAATTCTAACTGCCACCATCGACAACAATCAACTTATACCTCAACAAGTTCAACTAGAATCCAAAAACCCCACCTCCTGGCCCCAAATCCAAAAATACTATCAAATTATTAAGTAAAAACTACTTCTTCCTATCCTCTTCCGTCTTCTTCATCCTTTTAATACACTTAGTACAAAAATTTCCACTCACTTTCTTACCCCCCAAACTCAAAGTCACCTTTTGTATATTGGCCCTAAAAGTTCTACTGCTCCTATTTTGAGCATGAGATCTATTTCTGCCAATTCTAGTTTTTTTGCTACAAGCATCACATTTCCGCATGGGATATACTATAACACATGTCAACAATTATCTCCATCATATCTTTAATCATAGCCATCACTATTCACGAATTTAGCCATGCTTTAATGGCTGATCATCTCGGTGATCCAACTCCCCGCTCTCAAGACAGGTTATCTCTCAACCCCCTCAAACATCTCGATCCTTTAGGCACTTTTATGTTAATTTTCGCTAAATTTGGTTGGGGCAAACCCGTTCCCATTGACCCCTACAACCTCAAAAATCCCCGCCGAGATGAATTACTTATCGCCCTAGCCGGCCCTGCATCCAACATCATTTTAGCCATTTTAGTTTCAATTTTATCCCGCTTTCTTCCCATTCCTCTCCTCATTTCCTATATTTTAATTGCCACTAACCTATCTCTAGCCATTTTTAATCTTCTGCCTATTCCTCCTTTAGACGGCTCCAAAATCTTTCTCAATTTACTCCCATATCAACAATCACTTCAACGGCAATCAGCCCTTAACCAATATGGTAATTTTATCCTCATCGCCATGCTCTTTTTACCTTTCCATGGCTCCAATATGATTAACATTATCATCGGTCCCATTATCCAACTCCTCCTCAAGTTACTCATTTAGTTTAATCCTTACAACAAATCTATCTAAATGGGCATTTCTAAAATCTTAAACAACAAATTTCTGATCTTGAGTATTGTTGGCACCCATGCTGAAGAAAACCTATCTAACATTTTTAATCGAAAGATAAATGAAATCAACAACACAAGTTACACCTTTTGGTTAATTAAATCTTTTCGAGCCAAAACGGAACAGATTCAACAAATGGCTCAAAGTTCTCTTAACACTTCACAAAAAATCTATTGTTTCTTCATTTCCCCATCTCAAAAAAACGGCGCTCAACCAACTAAAATTGTCTCCTTGGCACAACAATTCTCTAATGACAACATTAATTGGTTAAAAATTCCAAAACAAATCAAAGTAACTGGTAAAATAGACAACCATACTACTGGTCTTGTCTTTGATAAAATCAGTCTAACCAAAAATACCCAAATTGACCTGTGGCAATATTCAAATTTTTTTGATCAATCAAAACCAATAAAAATGTCACAAGGAGCATCTACTGTCTGCGCTATCAAAAAATATAATCAAGGAATGAAATCAAGATACAGACAAATACTCGCTATCGGTAGACTCAAACATCCTTACGCTGTTTTCTTAAGATAAACAACCTAACTCTTCACCAATTTAACCCTCTCACTTTCGTAAATTTTCTTAAAATTCTTAACAAAATTAACCAACCATTTTTGATCTTTGAACAGAGGTCTTAAGTCCTCCATCAAATAAGCCTCCTTAACCAAACCCACCTTTTTATCTAATTGTCTAACAACTTCACTCCTTGTTTTGATTCCAGCCAATTCTTTTATCATCTTCCAATTAGGTTTAACCCCTCTATCCAAAAACCACCACAAATCAAAGTAATCCCTACCTTTAAAATTAACCTTCTTACCCTTTTTAAAACTCCTTCTCAAAATAGCCACAATTTTCGAAGCCATCAAGTCCGATAAAGAATATCTCCTCAAAATAAAATTAAAATCATAAGTTGACTTAACTGACAATTCTTCCTCATAACTTTTTGACAAAACCGGAGATAAATCTATCCTCAAAAACAAGATATCGGTTTCACTTTTAGGATTTTTCACCAAACCCAAATCAGCCAATACTGAAAATTTCAAAAAAATTTGATGTCCATTTCCTGCTACCTTTGTTTTTATCTTTTTAAATTGCCATTTTTTAACAAAATAATTTTCAATATCTTTAGCCACTTCCTGAGATACAGACGCCGAATAGTTTTTAACATCAAAATCCAAATCTTCCGACAGTCTAGGTAAATCAAAACAAAATCTTAAGCAAGTTCCTCCTTTAAACAACAACCTTTCTGCCCACTTGGAAGAAAATAAAAAATCTAACACATAATACTGTAAATTTTCTTTTAACAAATTTCGCACCAAACTAAAATTTTTTCCCACCTGATTTTCTTCAACTATTTTTTTTAAACTACTTAGCAACATTTTTTATTTTTTTAACAATCAACCATATTTTTTTCATCTTTATTTTCCTCGAAAAATTACAATAACCCCCAAACTCTCTCAATATCTTGTTATCTAGATTATCCCAATTTATTCTCAAACCAAATTTTAACTCCTTTTCTAAATCAGCTAACTTTCTCTTCAAATACAAAAAATCAAACAAAGCCTTGGCAGTAGTCGCCACCCTTATTTTATATCCATCTACAATCACCTCCTCGTAACCCCTA
>QMND01000007.1 GCA_003647605.1 Candidatus Shapirobacteria bacterium
AAACAAACCTATACTTATTATTACATCTTATTAATACAAATATTCTTTATATAATTATTATGGTAACTAGTGAAAAAAATAAATTTTATATTATTTTAAGTAACTACTCGACACAATTTATTTTTATATATATAATACACACAAAACAGAAAGAAGGCAAGAAAGACCAGGTCTCGCAGATCAATATTATCCAGAAGAAGACGGAAGACAAACCCGACAACTATATGGGGGAAGAGGGCGATATGAGTATGAACAAGAAGAATGCAATGGATATATTGTGCGAAGAAGAACACAAAAAAACTGGGGACATCACAGGGATAGATAAACACAAAATTGCAATTTGCTTTATAATCTAAGCTAGAACTATGCTTAGATTACACAACACTGCCAGCCACAAACTAGAAAAATTTAAACCTATTCACTCAGGTCAGGTTAATATGTATACCTGCGGTCCGACTATTTACGATTTTGCTCATATTGGCAATCTATCAGTTTATCTCTTATCTGATTTACTTAAAAAGTATCTCCAATTTTCTGGCTACAAAGTCTTAGATGTCATGAATTTTACCGATGTTGATGACAAAACCATCAAGGCTTCTCATGCCCAAGGTGTTCCTTTATCCCAATATACTCAAAAATTTGGACAAGCCATTTTAGACGATTTCGACAAACTCAAAATTTCTAGACCCAAAGTAATTTGTGAGGCTACCAAACATATTCCAGATATGATTAAACTAATTCAAACACTATTAGATAAAGGTTATGCCTATCAGGCCAAAGACAAAAGTGTTTATTACAAGATATCGGCCTTTAAAGACTACGGTAAATTTGCTGGCATTAATAAAAGGCAACTTAAAACAGGGGCTAGTGGTCGTATTAACTCAGATGAATACCAAAAAGACAATGCAGGCGATTTTGTTTTATGGAAAGCTTGGGATAAAGACGATGGCCAAGTTTTTTGGGATTCGCCTTTTGGTAAGGGTCGACCTGGTTGGCACATTGAATGTTCAGCCATGAGCATGAAATACCTAGGTCCGTCATTTGATATTCATCTTGGTGGCGAAGACTTGATCTTTCCTCATCACCAGAATGAAATTGCTCAAAGTGAAGGAGCTACTGGTCAAAAATTTGTCAACTATTGGCTCCATCATGGTTTCTTGCGTATGTCCCAAAAGAAGATGAGCAAAAGTTTAGGTAATTTATATACTCTATCCCAAATTCTAGAAAAAGTACCCAACCCCATGGCCTTTCGCTATCTTATTTTGACTAGTCATTATCGTAAGGCTCTTAACTTCAGTTTTGATATTCTCCAAAGCGCCCAAAATACTCTCGATAAATTTTCCAATTTTATTGCTCGCCTTCGTCAACAACAGGATAAATCTCTAGATACTACTGATAATCAGGCAAAAACTCAACAACTGATTGACATCGCTTTAACTGCCTTTACTGATTTTATGGATGATGATTTAAATACACCCCAAGCCATTGCTAGTCTTTTTAACTTTATTAATCAGATAAATAAAATGATTGATAATGCTCAAGTGGGACCTATTGTGGCTCAACAAGTTTTAGATTTTTTAAAAAAAATAGATAAAGTTTGGGCTTTTATTTTCCCAGACAAAAAATTTGATCCTAAAAATGAGGATGCTACTCAAATAGGAAATATAATCAAGCAACGAGATTTAGCCAGACAAAACCAAGATTGGTCCAAAGCTGATAATTTAAAACAACAACTAGATCAAATGGGGGTAGAAATACAAGATAACCCAACTGGAACCAGTTGGAAGTGGAAAAAACAATAATTCCTAATTGACACCATTTTCAAAAAGTGTCATATTTAAAATATGACTGCCCCTCAAGATGACAATCGAAAACTACAACAACTATTGGAAGAATATAAGGAACAATTAAAAAAGACTCAAAAAGGTAGCGATTCAACCACTCAAACTCCTGTTTCTCAGACACCACCAAAAGTAGTTTCAAAGTTGCCTAATTTATCTAAACCTAATTTTACCGATAAACTGCCCCCATTACCTCCGTTATCTAAAAAACCAAGTATTCCTCCTGTGCACCACCTGCCACCTCTACCTAAATTACCCCAAACTCCAACTTCTTTTCCCCAACCAAAACCAAAATTAACTCATAAATTACCTAATTCACCCAAAGACACTAAACCACTACCCCCCCTGCCACCATTACCAAAAGTGACTCACAAATTACCCGATTTACCTCAACCACCTCAATCAGTTTCAACTTCTAAACATCAATTAACTAACAAATTACCCCCATTACCTCCGTTATCTAAAAAACCAGGTATTCCTCCTATGCCTAATTTACCACCTCTGTCGAAATTGCCCAAGTTACCCAATTTGCCTAAGCCTCCTCAACCAGTCTCGACTTCAAAAACAGCATCATTGCCTTCTTCAAATTCGCCCACAGCTAAACCTATTTCTAAATCAAAATCTTTTGACACCTTCTTCAAATATCTTTTTTATTTTTCCGTTTTAGTTTTCTTTTTTATAATCCTTCTTTTAGCTAGGGATTATCTTAAACTAAGAAAAATAGGATCAATGTCTCAGCTCAAAGAAACACCTATTACTACAGACAACAAGCTTAATCAATAAACTTCTTTAAGAAGACGCAAAACAACTTGTTGACCTGTTTTATTAATGAGGTTATAATACCAAGACCTTTTTAGCTAGCGAAAGCTCAGCTTTTTTTTGTTATAAACCACATCTAAAAATTGATGAGTCAAAATAAACGAGTTGTTTGGGGGAAAAAACATCCTAATCTTCCTAAACTAAATCTAATTCACCTCCAAAAGGATTCTTGGAATGAATTTTTAAAAAACGATTTAGAAAAAACCATTAAATCGATTTCGCCTACCAGTGATTACACTTCCAATAATTGGTTATTAGAGCTAAAAGAAATTTTTGTAGATTCACCAAAATTCAGTCCTGATTTTGCTAAAAGCAAAGGATTGAATTATTCTGTTCCTCTTAGGCTTCAAACCAAATTAACCAATAAAAGAACTGGTCAGACTAAAGAAGAAAATGTTTTTCTTCTTAATCTTCCCACTATGACAGCCGAGGGAACTTTTATTATTAACGGCATAGAAAGGGGAATTATAAATCAATTAGTCAGATCTCCTGGTATTTATTTTACCAAAGAAACAGACAAAAGTACCGGAAAAACACTTTTTAATGCAGAAATTCGTCCAACCAGAGGTTCATGGCTAGAATTTTTTGTTGGCAAAAAAAATGTTATTTTCGCCAGAATAGATCGCAAAAAGAAAATGCCAGCCACTGTTCTGCTTAGAGCTACCTGTGGTATGTCAGACAAAGATTTGGTTAAAGAATTCTCTGACTTTATTGGCGACACAATTCAAGCCGATCCTTCCAAAAACAAAGATGAAGCTATTATAGAGTTTTATAAAAAACTTAGACCTGGTGAACCTGCTGTTTTAGAAAATGCTGAAAAGTTTTTTAAAGATCGTTTTTTCAACTTAAGAACTTATGAATTAGGTAAAGTGGGTAGATATAAAATTAACCGGAAATTTAACCAAAAATTAGATGATAGCAATCAAGACAATTGGGTTATTAGGAGAGAAGATTTAATAAACACCATTAAATACCTCGTTAAATTGCAAAAAGGCGAGGAAACCAAAGTTGATGATATTGATAGTTTAGCTAACCGAAGATTAAGAAGAGCTGGTGAAATTGTAGCCCAAATAGCCATTAAACCCTCCTTACTTAGATTCGAAAGAATGATTAAGGAAAGAATGAGTTTAATTAGCACCAAGGAGATGCCTTCACCCTCCCAAATGATTAATCCCCAACCTCTAGTTTCTTCTCTTAATACTTTTTTCCGTTCTAACCAACTTTCTGCTATTTTAGATCAAACCAATCCTTTGTCTGAATTAGATCTTCTTCGTCGGGTTACGGTGGTTGGAGTTGGTGGTTTAAGTCGAGAAAGAGCCGCTTTTTCTATTCGAGATGTTCACATTAGTCAATATGGGCGTATCTGTGCTGTTCGTTCACCAGAAGGACCTAACATTGGTTTGGTTACCTACTTAGCCCTGTATAGTCAAGTCGATGATTATGGCTTTATATTATCTCCTTATCGAAAAGTTATTAAAGAAAAAAATAATTACAAAATTTCTGATAAATTTGTTTATTTAGATGCCGAGCAAGAATGGGATTATCACATTTCCCACTTAAACATTGACATTGATGATAATAATTATATAACCCAAAAATGGGTACCTATTCGTTTTAATGGACAATTCTTAGAAGGTCCAGTTGATCAACTAGACTACATAGATTTAGTTCCTAACCAGATAGTTGGAACATCAGCTTCTCTGATTCCTTTTGTTTCTCACGACGATGCTACCAGAGCCTTGATGGGTTCTCATATGCAATGTCAAGCCGTTCCTTTGGTTAAAACAGAGGCTCCTATTGTTGGAACTGGAATGGAAGCTAGTATTGCTACAGCTTTGCATCGAAGTATCAAAGCCAATAATCCTGGTCAGGTAGTTGAAGTTCAAGCCGACAAAGTGGTTATTAAATTAGACAAAAAGGCCAAAAAAGATGATTACCGAGAATTTTCTAGTCAATTAAGTCAAGATGGTAAATTAGAGACATATAGTCTATTTAAGTTTAATCGAACCAGTCCTTATGGAACTTGTTACAACCAAAGAGTTATTGTCAATTTGGGTGATAAAGTAAACAAAGGTGACTTGCTCATAGACGGACCCTCCACCGACGATGCTTTCTTATCAATTGGCAAAAATGTTTTAGTTGCTTACACCTCTATAGACGGTTTAACATTCGAAGATTCTTTTGTCATCTCTGATCGTTTAGTAAAAGAAGATGTTTTAACATCAATCCAAATTTACCAATATGTGGCTCAAGTGGTTGAAACCAAACTAGGCTCTGAAGAGTTAACCAAAGATATCCCCAATGTTTCCGAGAACGAATTAGCCAAACTTACTGAAGATGGAATTGTTATGCTAGGTGCCAATGTAAACTCTAATGATATTTTAGTTGGCAAAGTCGAACCTAGAGGAGAAAAAGAATTAACAGCTGAGGAAAGACTATTAAGAGCCATTTTTGGAGAAAAGGCCAAAGATGTTAAAGACACAAGTTTAAGAGTTCCCCACGGAGAAGGTGGAGTAGTTATAAAAGTAGATATTTTAGACAAAGATAGTGGTGATGAACTTGGCCCAGGTGTCAATAAAATTGTCAAAGTATTTGTAGCTCAAATGAGAAGAATTCAACAAGGTGACAAAGTTTCTGGAAGACATGGAAATAAGGGTGTTATTTGTAGAGTTATGCCTCAAGCAGATATGCCTTATTTAGAAGATGGCACTCCTGTTGATATGTTAATTTCTCCTCTTTCAGTTATTTCCAGAATGAATTTAGGTCAATTATTAGAAAATAATTTAGCTTTTGCTGGCCAGAAATTAGGTAAAAAATACTCTGTCCCTGTTTTTGAAAAATATTCAGAAGAAAGAATTGCTAAAGAGATGGAAAAAGCCAACCTTCCTATCGATGGCAAAATTCAACTTTATGATGGTCGAACAGGATTGCCTTTTGATCAAAAAACCCTTACTGGAATCAGTTACATACTAAAACTAGTTCATATGATTGATGATAAAGTTCATGCTAGGTCTACTGGTCCTTATTCTTTAGTTACTCAACAACCATTAGGTGGTAAAGCTAGAATGGGAGGTCAAAGATTAGGAGAAATGGAAGTTTGGGCCTTAGAAGCTCATCGAGCTGCTCATACTCTTCAAGAGATGTTAACTATTAAGTCTGATGATATTGAAGGGAGATCGAAAGCTTTCCAATCCATTATTAAAGGTTTGCCAATTCCAAAACCTTCTACACCAGAATCGTTTAAGGTTTTAACCAAAGAATTAGCTGGTCTTGGTATTAATATATCACCAGTGTTTCCAATTAAATCAGATTTAGAAACAAAAGAAGATTCCGATCAAGTTGAAAATTTAAAAGAGGTTAAACAAAAAGAGGAAAAAATTAAATGAAAATGAATAAATTTAAAAATATAGACGATATTGTTGGCTTAAAAATTCAATTAGCTTCTCCAGAACAAATACTTGAGTGGTCCAACGGAGAAGTCACCAAACCGGAAACCATTAATTACAGAACTTGGAAACCAGAAAAAGACGGTCTTTTTTGTGAGAAGATTTTTGGTCCTAGTAAAGATTATGAGTGTTATTGTGGAAAATATAAGAAAATTAGATTCAAGGGAATAATTTGTGATAAATGTGAAGTCGAAGTTACCACATCCAAGGTTCGTCGCGAGCGGATGGGGCATATAGATTTAGCTACTCCAGTAACTCATTTGTGGTTTTTAAAAAACAGTCCATCTCCTCTCTCACTTATTTTAGGAGTTTCCCAAAAAGATTTAGAAGCAGTTGTTTATTTCACTAAATACCTAGTTACTGAAGTCGATAATAGTCAAAGAAAAAAGGCTTTAGACAATCTTTTCGAAAATGTCAAACAACACTTGCTTAATATCGATAAACACACCGAAAAGACAATCAGCCAAAGTGAAGAACAATCTTTGCTAGATATTAAAAAACTAAAAAGTAAAATTAAAAACAAAGAGCAACTTGGTATTGCTGTAGAAGAACTAAAAATTAGTTTAAAACAGGAAATTCAAAAAATAAAAAATAAAGCAGAAGTGGAGAAAAACAAAGTCCACAGTCTGTCAGAGTTTTTAGAAAATACTATTAAAAAGATAGATGTTCTTAATATTTTAAGTGACGATGAGCTTTTTTATTTATCCCAATTTAAAGCAGATATTTTCTTTAAAGCTTCCATGGGAGCCGAGGCTATTTTGGGTATTTTAAAAGACATTGATTTAAACAAGACAGTCAAGAGTATAAAAAAGGAATTATCAAAAACCAAGAGCAAAATAAAAAAGAAGAAATTAATGCACAAGATAAGGATTTTAAATGGTATGTTAAAAAGTCAAACCAATCCCGCTTGGATGGTTTTGACAAAAATTCCTGTTATTCCACCAGATCTCAGACCTATGGTCCAATTGTCTGGGGGTCGCTTTGCCACTTCTGATTTAAACGATCTTTATCGTCGTTTAATCAACAGAAATAATCGTTTAAAGAAATTGCTTAGATTAGGAGCTCCAGAAATCATTCTTAGAAATGAAAAAAGGATGTTACAAGAATCAGTTGACAGTTTGATTGATTCACAGAAAACCGCTAAAAATAAAAGAAAGAGTTACAAGCGCATTCCCCGTTCGTTGTCTGATTTACTTAGAGGTAAAAAAGGTCGTTTTAGAAGAAATCTTTTAGGAAAAAGAGTTGATTATTCTGGTCGTTCAGCTATTGTGGTTGGCCCTGAACTGACTCTTAATCAAGTTGGTTTACCTAAAAAAATTGCCCTAGAAATGTATAGACCTTTTGTCATCAGAGAATTGATGAGGTTAGGTTTTGCTCCTAACATAAAAAGTGCCAAAAACTTAATAGATCATCAAGTCAACGAAGTTTATGATGTCTTAGACTTAATCACTAAAGATAGTTTTGTTTTATTAAACAGAGCTCCAACTTTACACAAGCTTTCTATTCAGGCCTTTAAGCCAAAGTTAATAGACGGGTTAGCCATTCAACTACATCCTTGTGTTTGTTCTGGTTTTAATGCAGATTTTGACGGAGATCAAATGGGAGTCCATTTACCTCTTTCTACAAAAGCCCTAAAAGAAGCCAAAAGATTAATGCTTCCTTCACATAACATTCTTAAGGCTTCCGATGGTAATCCTATTTTGGTGCCTACCCAAGAAATGGCTGTTGGTTGTTATTATATAACTTCTATTAGGCAACAAGATCTCGAATTAGTAAATTCTAAAACTGTGGAAAATTTACCAATTTTTGCCGATAGTGATGAAGCTGAGTTGGCCTATCAAAGTGGAAAAATAGACATGAGACAATTAGTAGTTATTAGAATTGATGGAAAATTAATTAAAACATCGCTAGGCAGAATTCGTTTTAATGCTATTTTGCCAAGGGAATTTGATTTTATTAATGAAGCCGTAGCTGGAAGTAAGTTTTTGAAAAACCTATTAATCAAGTCTCTTAAAATTGCTGGACGCAAAAAAACAGTTAAGCTGGTTGACTCTTTAAAAAACATTGGTTTTTATGCCTTCAGTTTGTCTGGACTATCTTTATCTGTTCAAGATTGTGGTTATTTACCAGCCAAGGCAAGGCTTATTTCCGAAGCTGAGAAGAAAGTGTCTCAAATTGAAGATAATTATAAATTAGGTCTAATTACAGTTAAGGAAAAAGAAAGATTGGCTCAATCTGTTTGGATGGATGTTACTGAAGAAATTGCAATTGAAACTTGGGCAACTTTAGACAAGGACTCTCCAATTAAAGTTGTTTCCGCTGCCGGAATTAAGAGGGCCTCTAAAGATCAGATAAAACAATTATCAGGGATGAGAGGTTTGATGGTTGATCCTACTGGACATATCGTACCTTTACCTACCAAATCCAACTTTAGGGAAGGCTTATCTCCTTTTGAATATGTAACAGGAGCTAGAGGAACCAGAAAAGGTTTAGCTGATACCGCTCTTAAAACAGCCGATGCTGGTTATCTTACCCGTCGTTTAGTTGATGCTACTCATGCTTGTTTGGTTAGACAAGAAGATTGTGGAACTAAAGAATTTTTAACTATTACCGCCGATGATAAAAACCGTGGTCGATATTTCTTAAAAAGATTAGTGGGACGCTTTTTGGCTAATAATTTAACAGACCCAAAAACTAAAAAAGTCCTAATTTCTAAGGGAGAAATCATTAATGATGAAGTTATAGAGATTATTAAAAAACACCAAATTGTTTCAGTTGATGTCAGATCGCCAATTAAATGTAAGTGTATTAATGGAATCTGCAAAAAGTGTTATGGTTGGGATTTGTCTACTCGTAAAATTGTTTCACTAGGTGTTCCTGTTGGTGTAATTGCGGCCCAATCTATAGGTGAACCCGGTACTCAATTAACCTTACGAACTAAACATACAGGTGGTGTTGTTGGTGTAGATGTAACTCAGGGATTGCCTAGAGTTCAAGAATTGTTTGAAATTAGAACTCCAAAGATACCATCACCTTTAGCAGAAATTAATGGAAAAATAAGAATTAAAGAAGGGGTAGATGCCTATGAAATAAGATTATCAGGTAAGGATGAAAATGGAGCCAAGAAAATCGTAAATTACATTTTACCTTTAAGCCTCAATTTACTTGTTAGTGATGGTGATTTAGTTGCCAAGGGCACTCCTTTTTGTTCTGGTAGCTTAGATATTCGTGAAATATTAACAATTAAGGGTATGGATTCTGCTCAAAAATACTTAATTGACAGTATTCAGGGGGTTTATGAATCTCAAGGTATTTCAGTTCACGACAAGCATTTTGAAATATTAGTAAAAGAGATGAGTGACAAAATTAAAATAGAAAATCCAGGCGATTCGCTTTTCCTCTATGGTCAATATGTAACTAGAGCTGTCTACAATTCAACCAACCAAGAAATTAAGAAACAAGGTGGAAAACCAGCTAGGGGTCGCAAAGTTTTGTTGGGTCTGATACAATCAGCCTTAACTACTGATTCATGGTTATCATCTGCTTCTTTTCAGCAGACGACCAATGTTTTAACTGAGGCCTCTCTTTTAGGTGAAGTTGACCATTTGATAGGACTCAAAGAAAATGTTATTATCGGACGTCTAATTCCCGTTAGTATGAATTAGCCAGAAATTTTATTTTTTAAAATTATATAGTGCCAACTTTTAATCAATTAGTTAGAAAGGGTCGTTCAACCCACCCAAAAAAACTCAAGGCTAAAGCTTTGCGTAATAGTTTTAATAGTATAAAAAATAAAATAGTTAAAACCCAAAATCCCCAAAAGAAAGGAGTGGTAGTTGTAGTTAAAACTATGACTCCTAAAAAACCACATTCTGCTTTAAGAAAAGTTGCCAAAGTTAGGTTATCTAATCGTAGTATTGTAACTGCTTATATTCCTGGAATTGGTCATAACCTAGCCGAGCACGCTATTGTGGCTTTGCGTGGTGGTCGTGTCAGAGATTTACCAGGAGTTCGTTATCACATTATCAGAGGTAGACTTGATGCTGGTCCAGTCAATGACCGGAAACAGTCAAGAAGCAAGTATGGAACCAAAAAGGCTTCTACTGGACAAGAACAAGTTGCTGTTCAAGCTGCCAATCAAGCTGAAACCACTACTGCTTAATTATTTGTATATCCATGTCTAGAAAAGGACCAATAAAACCAAGAAAAATTGACTCAGACCCTGTTTACAATAGTCAGTTGTTATCAAAAATTATCAATGCTTCTATGAAAGCTGGTAAAAAGTCGCCAGCTGAAAAACAAGTCTATTTAGCCTTAAAATTGATAATCAAACAACAAAAATTAAAAGAAGAAAAAGAAGTCTTAAGTGTTATAGAAGAAGCAATAGAAAGTATTAGACCTAAGGTTGAAGTTAGGCCTAGGCGAATTGGAGGTGCTGTTTATCAGGTTCCTCGTCCTGTCTCAACTAGAAGACAATTGTCTCTCAGTATTCGTTGGCTAATCAATTCTGCCAGAGCTAGACCAAACAAACAATATCACAGCTTTGGAGAGAAATTGTCAGCCGAGATTTTATCTATCCTAAAGGGGGAAGGTTCTTCATTGTCTAAAAAAACAGAAGTAGAAAAAATGGCTGAAGCTAACAAGGCCTTCTCTCACTTGCGTTTGTAATTTTTTTCCTGCATACTTAGTTAATGTTTGTTTTAAAACATCAAAAAGTAGTTTTTTGGATTCAAAAGAAAAGATTGGAAGTTTATTTTGACAAAAAAGAAACTAATCATTTTAGTTTTGAGACTGATTTATTAACCACGCTCGATTCCTCTCAACTTGAAAATCTCTCAACCTTTTTAATTCAACACAAGGTCAAAAAAGTTGATTTGCTTGTTAATAACAATATAGTTATTAACAAGTCTTTTGTTTATGACTCAAAAATAGACAAGATAGACAACAAAGAGTTAATGGCCTTGGCCAAGGATATTGCAAATTTTGAAATAGATGCA
Organism: Candidatus Shapirobacteria bacterium; assembly: GCA_003647605.1. GTDB lineage: Bacteria > Patescibacteriota > Microgenomatia > UBA12405 > UBA12405 > B61-G2. The sequence goes on from QMND01000007.1 coordinate 11,104, forward strand.
GATTTTATCACTTACCAATTAAACCATCGATCTAAAGATACCTTAATTAAAACAACTATCTATGACAAACAAAGTTTAAATAATTTGTTCCAAAATATATATAAACTAGGTTTAAAAATTGGCCTAGTTACTACCGTATCCCAAACCATTTCATCTTTAGTCTCTTCATTTTATAAACAAGAATATTTTTTACTTTACAAAAACAGCCAGTCCACTTATCTATCTTTGTTGGCCAAACAAAAGGAAATGTATTTAAGTTTAGACATTAAAAACCTAGATATAGATTTTCCTAAGGCTTTTAATTATTCTAAGCTTTATTTTTCCACCAGTCCGTCCTTTCTGTTTTTAGACGAACATATAGATAAAAACAAAAGTGTTTTTTCCAAATTTGAACTTAATATTCTTAAACAATCTGAAATTTGTGCCAATCACCAAAAAGCATCTAATATAGCCTTAGCCGTCTTGCCTTTATTTTCTAAAGATTTTAATTTTGACAATACTGATATAATTAAAAGTATGATTGAAAACAATAATAACTCAACCCCTTTAAATACTAATTTTCCTGTCAATAAAAAAAATAAAAAAAAGAATACTTTAGTCTTAATTTCTGTGTTTTTTGCTACGGTTTTAATTGTTTCTTTTTTCCTGTGGTTTTTATTAAATAAAAACAAGAATGAAAATATCAGCAACATAAATCCTCAACAAAATTCAGAACAACCAAGTCCTATTCCCACTGACACACCTCTTCCTACTCCTACTATTAAACTTCCAGATTTCCATAAAAAACTACAAGTCTTGAACGCTACCGATATTAATGGTCAAGCTGCTACCCTTAAGAAAGATTTGATCAAACTCGGTTTTGAAACTGTAACTGTAGGTAACAGTAAGAAAGACGTTGACAAAAATGTGGTTCATTATAAAAAATCTTTAGGTAACATCTCTTCCTATTTTAAGTCAAATTTACCTTCTTTTGTTTGTCAAACTTTTGAAGATGATTTAGAAGAAAACTCCAAATATGACATAGTTTTCACAATCGGAGAGAAACTAATTTCTAAACAAATCAAAACTAGTTCACCCACAGCTGGTCTTAGTCCCGTTCCCACAAAATCCGACTAACTTTTTTGGCTTATCAACTCCAATGCCTTGTTTGCTTCTCTAACCGCATAATTTATACCTCTATCGTATGGATAAATTTGTGAATAATTAAACAGCCAAACATCTTTTATAGGTGTTTGGTACTTTGCAATTTTATTCTTATAATCCACAGAAACAACATGTTGGGCTTTGGCTAATTTAAATAAATGTTTTTGTCTTACTTTTTTCAAATCAAAATCAGAAAATATCTTTTTTAAATAGTTAAAAAACAATTTATAGATATCACCATCTTTCATTTTCAACATTTTGTCATTTTCTTCTAAATAAGTTCCCATA
>QMND01000008.1 GCA_003647605.1 Candidatus Shapirobacteria bacterium
ATACAACCTTATTTTTAACTATTCCTTTTCGCTTAAGTCTCTACTCTATTTACTCCGCCTAACAATATTTGTCTCATTTTTTATCTTTCCACCTCAAACCTATATTAAAAACAAAATAACCAAAAAATTCTTTTTTCTAACTATCATGGCCAATATTGGTTTTTCTTATCTCCAATACTTTTTTTGGCCAGACTCAACTATATTCAAAAGTTTACACTGGGATCCACATCTAAATCGACTTATCGGTACTTTTTTCGACCCTACTTTTACCGCTTTAATTTATCTCCTGTTTCTCATTTTCTTGTTCTTTAATTCTTCGCTATCCAATAAAACTAAAACATTCCTCATCATTCCCACCTATCTAGCCATATCTCTCAGTTACAGTCGATCCACCATGTTGACCCTACTTGCAGTTTCTGCCTATACCTCCAAACAACTAAAAAAAGGTCACATTTTTATTTTCTCATTGATATTAATCTTGATTAGCCTTATTTTGCTACCCAAAACAACAGGAGAGGGAACTAATCTACAACGAACTTCCACCATTTTAGCTAAAATTCGAAACTACCAACAAGCCATCCACTTGTTTATTAAACAACCAATTTTAGGTCACGGTTATAATTTTCTACCTCAAGCCAAACAACAATCAAATTACTATCAACCCCAATCTCACTCCAATTCGGCCTTTGACAGTAGTCTATTAACTATTTTAACCAGCACCGGTCTCGTCTCTTTTTCTCTCTTTCTCATAGCTATTATCAAAGAATTTAAACAAGACTCACTACTTAAAAAAAATCTCTATTTAGCTATTTTTGTTCACTCTTTATTTGCCAATTCCATGCTATATCCATGGGTAATTATCAGCCTTTTGTTTCTATCCACCTAAAAATCGTATTTAATCTTAATCTCTTTCTTAGACTCATTACCAGCCAAATCCCTAACTTTAATTTCAATTTTGTTCTCCCCTATATCTAACTGCATTCTAAACTTAAAATTACCCTCATTGTCGACCATGGCCACCCTACCGTTAACCAAAACACTGGCGTCTTTTTCTGTTTTTCCAATAATGTCAAATTCAGCATTGTCAACAGTCAAACTTTCCTCTCTAGGGTTAGTCATCTCAAACTCCGGTGCTTCTTTGTCGTAAACTACCACCAACTCTCTAGACAAAGGACTTTTTTTGTCCTCTTTAGAAATCGCTACTGCCGAAAATACATTTTCTCCCTCGTCCAATTCCAGTTTGTCAAAACCAAACTCTCCACTATCTTCTACTTCTAAACTGTCAATCTTAACTCCGTCCTTAAATAGGTCTATTTTAATCCCAGCTTCAGCTACCCCACTTAATCTAATTTCAGCGCTATTAGTAGCTTCAAAAGGTAAAAATATTCTAGGAGCCAAAGGAGGTAAAACATCTTTCTCCTGTACTTCTACATTTTTCTTAGTTTCCCCTAGAAAAATTGAAAAACGCACTAAAAAAGGCACTCCTAAAAAAACTACAACCAAAAATAAAAACAAAGTAAACAATCCCACTAAAACCGTACTTTTCCTAACATCTCTCTCTTCCTTTTTTTCCAATCTAGGCCGTCTAAATTGTTTCATCTGCTCAATTATAACACGACACACCACTTCAATCAGCTTATTTATACACTTTACTTTTTACCCTAGCTTCTCAACAAAACTTAAAATACCGTCACGTCGGCAATATAAAACACAACAACTACATCAACTAAAAAAACATCAGTCTAACTCCAACGGGATTGCCACGTCGCTTCGCTCCTCGCAATGACGATGTCTTTATTTTCCCAATTTCCAACCAAATTTCACACACTGTCATTATGAGGATTTTTGTAAAAAAATCCGTGATAACCTGCCTGCCGGCAGGCAGGTCCCATCGGAAATGTAAGACACAACAAACTTGAGCCAAAGGAGAGAATCGAACTCTCGACCTCGGCTTTACGAAAGCCGCGCTCTAGCCGACTGAGCTACTTTGGCCAAGAGCGGCTAGAGAGAATCGGACTCTCGACCTATCCTTGGGAAGGATATGTTTTACCACTAAACTATAGCCGCAAATTTAGATTAGGCTATTTTAACAAAATTCCAACTATCTAACGATTTTCAAACTCATTCCTACTTCAATCAAATTAGGATTAGATATTAAATCTCGGTTTGCTTGCCATATCTTATTCCAAGCAAACATATCCCCATAAGCCCTTAAAGCTATTTTAGACAAACTATCACCTTCTTTGACCACATATTCAGTTACCTTAGCCAAATCACCTGCTTTCACACCTAAATCAGGCAATCTCAGCTTCTGACCAATTTCTAAATTAGTTGTTTTTAAATTGTTAAACTCAGAAATTTTCTGCCAAACATAAGGAGTCCCATACTTTTTCTCAGCAATAAACCACAAACTGTCGCCCTTTTTAACTTGATACTCACCTGAACCAGACAAAACACTTTCTGCCTCTTCGCCTGTTTCAGTCTCAAGCTCCACATTCTCTGATGTATTATTTTTAGTCAAACCAGACAAATCAACTCGACCAGCTCTCTTCCTAAAAAAGTTAAACAATAAAAACAAAACCGTTAAAACAATAAATAAACCCAAGAACATGCTTACCACATCCTCTTTTAGACCAAAAATTTTATCTGTTTCTTGTTTGCTCATAGTCATACAAATCAATAATTACTAAATCAGGCAGTTGGCATAATCTACAAAAGACTCAATCTATAGTCAATAGGCATTTTCAACTTTGTCTAATCTCAATATCACCCCATAGTTTTTTTTCTACTGAGGTACCACTAAAACGCAACAATTCATTAGCAAAATCTGCTATAAGCTTTCTATTCAATAAGTAAACCCTATATCTACCTTGCCTAACCACCCCAACCAAACCTGTTCTTTTCAAGATTGACAAATGACTAGATAGAGTCGGTTGACTAAAATCAAAATGTTGCAACAATTCTCCCACTTTTAAATTTTTCTTAGCCAATAAACCCAAGATCTTTCTTCTGTTTTTATCAGACAAAGCCTTAAAAATTCCATCCGTTTTCACAATTTTATTATAACAAATCGTATCGAATATGCATAGACAAACATCTATATATTCAAAAACACTCTCTCGGCCATTCAAACTATTGATAATTAGTCATCCAACTGACACAATACCAAATATGAACAAAAGTAACCAACAACAATCTCTCGTTATTATCAAACCAGATGGTGTCCAACGAAGCCTGATTGGTGAAATCGTTAAACGCTATGAAAGAGTTGGTTTAAAACTCTTAGCTATGAAAATGGTCATCCCCACCATCCAACAAGCCAGGCAACACTATTCCAGCGACCCTCAGTGGGTCGTTAAAAAGGGACAATCAATCATCGAAAAATTTAAAGCACAAGGCAAAACAACTTCTCTAACAGATCAACAACTAGGACAAAATATATTAGATACACTAATCAAATATATAACTTCTGGACCGGTCGTAGTCATGGTTTGGCAAGGAACTAATGCTATTAAATTAATTAGAAAAATTACCGGCGGAACCGAGCCTTTAACATCAGATGTTGGTACCATAAGAGGGGACTATACTTTAGATTCCTATCAAAACGCTGATATGGACAACCGATCTGTCCGCAACTTAGTCCACGCTTCTGGTAGCCCCGAAGAAGCTCAAACAGAAATCGCCCTTTGGTTCAAACCAGAAGAAATTTTAAAATATCGTCTCATCGCTGAACAAATTCTTTACGACATCAACCTCGACGGCATTTTGGAATAAAACATCTGAACACAAAAATTACTCAACCTAAATTTTCCCTTACTTTCGGTCAAAAATAATCCTGCGGGCCTTATGGGATTCGAACCCATGATCTTCCGCGTGACAGGCGGACGTGTTAAACCGCTACACTAAAAGCCCAATATTTGTATTTTTGTATTGGTAATATACCAAAAATCAACCATCTTCACAACCTCAAACTTCAAATATCTTTCAGTTTCAATGTTATACTTAACTATTAATTTTTAATAAACCAAATATGACCATTGCCATTTTTATCCTTATAACCACTGTTGTTTACTCTTTAGCCTTTTACAACAAACTAAAAACCATCCAAGTCCACATCAAAGCCTCAGTTCAAGAAATCGGCAACCAGCTAAAAAGACAATCTTCTTTAATTCCAAACCTTGTCAGCTCCGTCAAGGGTTTTATGAAACACGAAAAAGGAATTTTTGAAAAATTAACTAAAGCTCGCCAGTTAATCGACAGCAAAGACATCAAAAAACTAGATAAATCTCAAGATTTAATCAATCAAGCCATTAAATCAATTCAAGTCATAGTTGAAAGTAATCCCGAAATAAAATCGGACAAGTTAGTTTCCAATTTAATGAACGAACTCAGAGACACAGCTGACAAATTAATGTATTCTCGTCGCACCTTAATAGATCTTAGTGCCGACTTCAACCAAGCCATTTCTGTCATTCCTGGTATATGGCTAGCCTCAATTTTTAAATTCAAAACCCAAAAAGGTTTGTCTACTCCTACACAAGGTCAACATCTAGAGGTTTCAGCTACCGATACCAAAACCCCATCAGTCAAACTGGATTAAATATGCTCAATATTTACCAACAAATCCAAATAAACAAAACTAAATCAAATTTAGTCATCGCTTTATTTATTATTTTTATTAGCCTGCTTGGCTACAGTCTAGTCTGTTTTTTTGATCTAGACTATATTTCCTTATTCTTTATTTTCTTCTTTTCCTTAGCATCTAGTATTAGTGCCTATTTCTACGGCGATCAACTAGTTCTTAAAATCAATCATGCCCAACCAGCTCAACGGCAAAATTATTTTGATTACTACACTTCAGTTGAAAACCTTAGCTTGGTCAGCCAAATACCTATGCCAAAAATTTATGTTATCAACAGTCCTGCTTCTAATGCTTTTGCTACCGGTCGAGACCCTAAACACGCTTCAATTTGTGTCACCAGCGGATTATTAAAACAATTAAATCGCAGTGAGTTAGAAGCTGTTTTAGCTCATGAACTATCTCATGTTAAAAACTACGACATCAGACTAATGACTATTGTTAGTATCTTGGTAGCTCTCATTCTTAACTTAACTAGACATTTCCCTATACGCAACCAAAAACGAGACAAAGACAATGACTCATCATCTAACTTAATTACCTTACTATCCCTAATATTTATCCTAATTTCCCCACTAATAGCTACTCTAGTAAAACTAGCCATTTCTCGTCGTCGCGAATATTTAGCCGACGCTTCCGCCGTCAAACTCACCCGACAACCTCAGGCTCTTATTGATGCCTTAACCAAAATAGCCAACAATCACAAACATTTCACCCAAGCCTCTACCGCCACCGCCTCCCTTTACATCCACAATCCTTTTAACACATCCAAATTCAATAGCCTATTTTCTACCCATCCACCCATTCAAAAACGAATTGAAGCCTTACAAAAAATGCTATAATCAAAATTCATGGACCAAACAGACAAACTCAAAAGACTAGAACAAGAACTAAAAAAATACCAAACAAAACTCAAACAAATGCAAAAAGACTGGTCAGAAACCAAAGCCGGCAGTCGCTATGGCGATGAATATCTAGAAATGCAAATCAAAGTTTACAACAACATGGTTAACCAAGTTCAACAAGAAATACGCCAAATTAAAACTCAAATATCGGATAATAACCGCACATAATAGTTTTGACAGTGTTTGGCTTATTCACACTTTAACTCTAGCCATTTAAACTAAACTATGCCAAATTTTGTTCATCTACATCTTCATACTGAATACTCCCTGTTGGATGGTTTAATCAAAATAAAAAACTTAATTCCAACTGTTAAAAACATGGGGATGAATTCAGTCGCTATTACCGACCACGGAGTTATGTATGGAGTTATTGAATTCTACAAAGCCTGCAACAAGGAAGGAATTAAACCCATCATCGGTTGTGAAATGTATTTAGCTACCCAAGGTCGAAAGATCAAAACCAACGAGAACCGTAAAAATCAACACCTGATACTTCTAGCTAAAAACCATCAAGGCTATAAGAATCTAATGAAACTAGTTAGTTTGGCCCATATCGAAGGATTTTATTACAAACCTCGTATCGATTGGGAATTATTACAAAAGTATCACCAAGGTTTAATCGCCACCAGTGCCTGTGTTCAAGGAGAAATTCCTCGACTTATCCTTAACAAACAATATAACCAAGCCAAAAAACGAGCTCTGGAATTTCAACAGCTTTTTGAAGACGACTATTATCTAGAAATCCAACACCACATCAATATGACTGATCAAGAGACGGTCAACCAAGGCCTAATCAAAATCAGCCAAGAGTTAGGTATTCCTTTAGTAGCTGCCAACGATTCTCATTATCTTAAAAAAGAAGACGCTTTTGCCCAAGATGTTTTATTGATGATTAATACCCGTCAAACTATTAATGATAAAAAAAGACTAACAATGATGGATAGTCCTGATTTTTTTGTCAAATCTCCACAACAAATGGCCGAAGAATTTGCCCAACATCCTGAGGCTTTAGCCAATACTCAAAAAATCGCCGACAAATGCAATTTAGAAATAGAACTTGGTAAGTGGTATTTCCCTAATTTTGAACTTCAAAAAGGAGAGACAACTGACTCTCAATTGCGTAAAGAAACTTTTTTGTCAGCTGAAAAATACTATGGCAAACCTTTGTCTCAAGAAATTATTGATCGATTAAATTACGAATTGAGCATTATCTCTCCAAAAGGCTACTCAGCCTATTTTTTAATCATGAGAGATTTTATTAACTGGGCCGAAAATCACGATACTATTGTCAACACTAGAGGATCGGCAGCCGGCTCTTTAGTATCTTTTGTTTTGGGTATTACTTCGGTTGACCCTTTAATTTACCAATTACCTTTCGAACGATTTTTAAATAAAGATCGACCTAGTCCTCCCGATATCGACCTAGACATATCTGACGATAAAAGACAACAAATGCTTTACCATATTGCCGATCAATACGGGGTAAACTCGGTGGCTCAAGTTTGTACTTTTGGCCGAATGATGGCCCGAGGTTCGGTTAGAGATACTGCTAGAGTTTTGGGTTATGATTACGCTGTTGGCGACAAAATCGCCAAACTTATTCCCCAAGGTTCTCAGGGTTTCCCCATGTCCATCGATAAAGCACTAGAACTTAATCCCGATTTAAAACAACTTTACGATTCTGACCCAGACTCCAAAAAAATACTTGATACTGCCAAACAAATCGAAGGTTCAGCTAGACATGTCAGCGTTCACGCCTGTGCTTTAGTTATCTCACCCACCACCGTCAATGATTTTTCGCCCACTCAAGTTGAATCAGGTGGAGACAAAATCATTACCCAATATGAAATGCATGCCATTGAAGATGTGGGTTTGATCAAATTCGACATTTTGGGTATTAGCAACTTAGCCATTCTAGGCAATGCCATCGTTAACGTTCGCAAAACCAAAAACATCAAAATTGATTTACGAAAAATCAATGTTAAAGATAAAAAAACTTTTAAAATGCTAACGGCTGGTCATACCATGGGAGTATTTCAATTGGGGGGTGGTGGAATGACTAAATGGCTCAAGGAGCTAAAACCCAGCCGAGTTGAAGATATTATGGCTATGGTAGCTTTGTACCGACCTGGACCCATGTCCATTATTCCCGAATATATCGCCAGAAAAAGAGATCCTTCCCAAATCACCTACATAGATTCCCGTATGGAATCATTTTTACAAAAATCCTATGGACTTTTGGTTTACCAAGACGATTGTTTGTATACCGCCATCAATTTGGCCGGTTATAACTGGGTCGAAGCCGATAAATTTAGAAAAGCCATCGGTAAAAAAATCCCTTCAGAAATGGATAAACAAAAACAAAAATTTATCAATGGCTGTGTCAATAATGGACTAAGTCAAGATAAAGCCACTCATATTTTTGAAATGATCGAACCTTTTGTTGGTTATGGTTTCAACAAAGCTCACGCCTGTGCTTACGGTATGTTAGCCTACCGAACCGCCTATATGAAAGCCAACTATCCTGTTGAATATATGTGTGCTTTACTAACAGCCGAAGCCGAAGATTTAGACAAGGTTAGCGCAGGAGTCGAAGAATGTCGCCGCATGGGAGTAATTGTTAGCCCCCCTGACATCAATAAATCTCTCAGCGGTTTTGAAATCGAAAGCAATCCCGATTCAATCGAAAAGATGGCCATCAGATTTGGATTAAACGCCATTAAAAATGTCGGCCAAGCCGCCCTAGACAATATCATTGATGAACGCAAACAAAACGGACCTTTCAAAAGTTTCAACGATTTTTGTCTTCGAGTTGACAATCAAAAAGTCAACAAAAAAGTCCTAGAAAGTTTAATCAAAGCTGGAGCTATGGATCAATTTGGACAACGAAATGCCATCCTTCAGGCTCTAGACGAGGTTAGGCAAAAATGTCAAAGAATAAAGAGTAAACACGACTCGGGACAATTTAGTTTATTCGATCAAACCAAAGACAAAGAATCAAAACCAATTGCCCCTCCCGATAACTTTCCCCAAGTCGAACCAATGCCAGAAAAAGAAAAATTGGCTCTAGAAAAAGAATTGATAGGTGTCTATATATCCCAAAATCCCATTAAAAAACTGCTAAAAAAATATCAATCCTATTCATCTACCAAAATTCAACAATTAATAGATAACCCCAACTTTAATCAAAAAATCAGGTTAGCTGTCGTCATCAACAGGTCTAAAATTATCCGTACTAAAAAAAGCAATGCCCAAATGGCTTTTTTGACCCTAGAAGATGAAACCGGCAAAATCGAAGCTGTTGTTTTCCCTAAGTTGTTTGAAGAAAAACAAAATCTTATCGTCGACGACAAAGTAATTCTGATTGAAGGCAAATTAAACGACAGAGATGGACAAATATCCATCATTATCGAAGGCCTGAATGACAAAATGGAACAAGTTAAATCCGAGTTTGATTTCACCATTAAAATCCCCACCGGCACTTCTCAACAACAACTAATGCAACTCAATCAACTCTTAAAACAAAGCCCCAACGGTCACAAAGGTTTGATTATTATGCCTAATGGCAAAAACATAAAACTTGCCTATGGTGTCAACTACTCAGACCAACTTCAACAACAGATAGACAAAATCCTTAATATCAATTAAAATAGCATTCTATATGGCGCTAACAATAACTTTCAACGACAAAAAATTCTCTATAGGTGACACTATTAGGGTCAACTACAAAATTAAAGAGACCAAAACAGACAAGTCCGATAAGAAAAAAGAGAGAATTCAGGCTTTCGATGGTATTTTGATTGCTATCAAAGGTCAAAAAGATGATCGAACCTTTACAGTTCTAAAAAACGCTAGTGATGCCGTTAAGGTAGAAAGAATTTTCCCTCTAAACTCACCTTGGATTGAAAGTATAGAAAAACTAAGAAGTCCAAAAAGAAAAGTCCGTCGTAGCAAACTCTATTTCCTCCGCAACCCCCGGGCCAGAAAACTATAAAACCAATAAGTACTTAACTGTTTATTTTTCATCAAAATCAAGATAAAATATCCAATCTAAGTGTGATACTAGTCTTTAATTTTAAAATAGTTAGAGCACCTTCCATACTTAATACAACAATCCGGGCTCTTAGCTCAGTTGGTAGAGCACCTGCCTTTTAAGCAGAGGGTCGGGGGTTCGAATCCCTCAGGGCCCACCCATGCATCTTTACGGTTTAATCATTGGAGTTTGTCTCACTATTCTCATCAACTACTTTTATAAACATAACTCCATTATTCCTACTAAACAATTAGACAAATTCACCTTTTTTCTTCTTTTTTTCGCCGTCATCGGAGCTCGTCTTTACCATGTTTTCGACTATCACCAATATTATTTACAACACCCACTTCAAATTTTTAACCTACCGGCTGGAGGACTGGGAATTTTTGGAGCCATTTTATTCGGATTATCTTACATTTTTATCTACAGCCAACACAACCACCTAAATTTCATTAAAATTCTCGACCAATTTACTCCAGTTCTTCCTCTCAGCCAATCAATTGGCCGCTGGGCTAACCTGATCAATCAAGAAGGTTGGGGGAGCCAAACCAACTCTTTTCTAGGTCAACTATTTCTACCCAAAGGTTTTCACCCCACTTGGTTTTATGAATCAATTTTAAACTTGTTCTTATTTATCTATATTTATTTTCAACAGAAATCAAAGTCAAAAACATCTCCAACTATTATTTACTTATTCAACTATGGCCTGATTAGATTTGTAGTCGAATTTTTTCGCACCGACACTTGGCAAATTCATTCTCTCAAAATCGGCCAATTACTTTCCTTGCTCTTCATTCTCACTTCTTTGTTTTTAATCAAATCATCCAAAAAACTAAAAACTAAACCCCAAGACTGATATAACAACCAAATTCTTCTGTTTACAAACCCAACAAACGAGATATCGCTCTAAATTCCCAAAACTGATATAATAACCAAGTTTTCAATTAGACGGCTCCATCGTCTAGTGGTTAGGACGCTAGGCTTTCATCCTAGGAACGGGGGTTCGATTCCCCCTGGAGTCACCAATGCAACAAATTTACTTCATCACCGGCAACCCAGCTAAAATAACCTATGCCAACAATATCATCAAAGATTTCAATATCAAATTCGTCCAAAAAAAACTAAACATCATCGAAGGACGCCAAACCTCCCCCAAACAAGTAGTCATCGGTAAGGCCCAACAAGCATTTCAACAGTTCAAACAACCATTGGTTATTGAAGACAGTGGAATTTTCATTCCTGCCCTAAACGGTTTTCCCACAACCCTAATCCATTTTGTCGAAGAAACCATCGGTTTGGCTGGAATTTTAAAACTCATGGAAGGTCAATCAAACAGACAAGCCGAATTTAGATCAGCCATGGCCTACATTAGTCCTCAACATCCTCAACCAGTCGTATTTGAAGAAATCGACAGCGGCTTCACCATAGCCACCAAAATCAGACCTGTGTCTAATACCACCTTTGGTCAATTCGACCGAATTTTAATACCACCAAACCAAAACAAAACTAATTCAGAACTTTCTCTAGAATTTAGATTAAAAAAACAAAGACAACGAAAAACACAAACCCATTGGTATGCCTTTGGTAAGTGGTTTATCCAGCACAAACCATAAACAAAATTAAAAAATACCTCCTTTTTGTGTTATTATCTCCACAATATATTTTACACACACCATGCACCGTTCTATACAAGAACTGTCAACTCAACACCCATAAGTTAGAAAGGCACTAGAATATGCCACCCAACAACACCAAGGACAAACCAGAAACACCGGAGAACCATACATCACGCATCCGCTAGCAGTAGCCCAGATTATACACAGACATTGTCCCAACAACACACAATTAGTCATCGTAGCCTTACTACACGACACCGTTGAAGACACTAATACTACCTTGACAGACATTAAAACCATGTTTGGTGATCTAACTGCTCAAATGGTTGATTTGCCAACCATTCCTCCAACATTAGACCCAAATATAAACAAAGACGAGTTTGCTTATCAACACCTATTGTCGGGACTAAAAAAACATCCTCAAATATTGATCGTTAAAATAGCAGACAAAATGCACAACTTGCACACAATTGGCGGATTATCCTTAACAAGACAACAAAGATATGTAGAAATTTCTGAACAGCAATACCTCCCTTTAGCCAGAAGTAGTCAACATATTCCAACTAGTTTAACTGATGAATTCCAAAAAAGCATCGATCAAGCCAAACAAACTTCCTAGATCCTCCTCAATTCATCCAATATCCTGTTTCAACTGTTTCAGTAAAGCCGGTATCGGATTGAAATTTTGCTGATGCAAGTATTCCCTATGTTCCAATCCAGCTTCAGCCAACTCCAAAACTTTTTTAGCCTCAGTCACTTGCTCCTCTGTTACTGTCAACAAATCCCTTACCTCAGCAGTCATCGAAGGCAACTTTGACTTATCAAATTTCTTCAACCACAACCTAGCCAAATGTCTCAAAAACAACATATGATTAGACTTAGACAAAATCATCTTTTTCATATTCGATTATACCCCCTCAAAATTTTTTAAACTTCTTCCACCTAGCCACATCCTCATTCTGCCTATCTCCCTTAAAATATATTTGAATAAATCTAATTTTTTGCTCATCCTTTTTATAAACATAAATCAAACGCAAAGAATTTCTTCTCAATGTTCGACACTGTAATCTAGACTTAAAAATAAACAAATTGTTTTCTTGATCCCGATACAAAATAGCATGATGATTAGCACTTCTCACCGTAATTGTATCCAACAACTTCACAATCAACTGCTGAAAAAAAACGAAATCCTTATCAAGACTCCTATATCTCTTAAAAAGTTTTTTAAACTCTTTCTTAAATTTTTCTTCTAATTCAAATTCCATTTTTATAACTGATCGTAAGATCGAACC
>QMND01000009.1 GCA_003647605.1 Candidatus Shapirobacteria bacterium
TTTAATATTTTTTTTAATTTCATTTTTTTATTGATACTACTGTTGATAATGGTTTGGGCGCGCGCACCAAACCATTATCAAAACACAACTGACATCTTTAATAAATATCAGCGTCGTAGTAATCCATCAGACCGGTGTCGAACAGTGTGTCTGTTGGCATTGACCCTGTCCATTCAGTAAACCCTGTAGCTAATCCACCAACTGTTCCAAAATTACCTGGAACTAACCAAACTTTGGCGTTAATTAGGTTTCTGTTGAGTTCAACCGAATCTTGCAGACCTGTTACATTACCTGAAATATGAGCTAAAACTACAGCTTCGCTTTCGCGATCTGCCCATGTCCAACTATTGTCTGGAGATTCCCAAGCTATCAAGGTGTAATCGCCACTAATACCTGCAGTCGTTAAACTGTAGTCAAAAGTTCTATCCCGAACAGAATAGCCTAGAGTGGCCGAAATACCGTCCCAAACATGGTGGGGATCTGCGCCATTGGCCTCATATTTGTTCTCTAAGACTAAAACTGATTTACCTAGTTGTTCGGCTTCGAAACGAATATCGAAGGTCAAGGCATCACCTTGATATTCATTACCAGCTTCTTCATCCATATGATAACTCTGCATAACTTTTAAGTACCAGCCAGCAGGAACCATACCTAAAGACATTTTGTCATTCCACAGAGTGGACAGTTTGACATCGTCGCTATCTAAATAGATGGTCTCCCACCAAATGCGCTCACCTGTAGTATCTGGATTACCATTATAAAGTTCGACTCTCATGTCGTATTTTATTTGAGTTCCTAAATTATCTATAGGAGTATTACTAGAACATTCACTGGTTGATTCGTCCCAAGTTCCGCCTTCGGCTAAACATTCAGGCTCACTAGTATCAACATTGAAGTGATCATTGTTGTAGAGAACTTTAAAAATGTTAGCAGGGTTAGAACCTGTGTTGTGAATTATATAGTCCAAATAATCAACTTGACCAGGTTTCATATCAATCAAATTCATTTGAGTGTTGGACAATTCATTAACAGCGATATCAATAGTGCCAGTATCAATTCTATTTCCCAAAACTTGTTCTTCATCAGTAAACCAAGCTCCTGATTTAGCAACACCATAAGCAGAACTGATTACTAATGTAAGAATTAATATACTTTTTAATATTTTTTTCATAATTTTTGTTTTTTAGTTTTCACCTCCTTTTTATAATTTTATAAATTATAAGTAAAAAAATGGATTTTAGTTACAACTAAAATCGTCGTTGTTATCAGCTTGTTCGATGTTAAAGCTAATATCGGCAGTAAGCGAATCTGTTTGGCTTTTGTTATCGACCAAACTACCATCACAAGTTAAAGTGTTGGCGTTTTGATCTACAGTCAAAGCACCGTAGCACCAATATAAACTGATATAACGAGGTTGATCGTGGACTAAGGCGGAAGTGCTAGGGACATTAAGAGGGTAAGTTTTACCATCTAAGATATCACTGGCAGGACCTTCTATATTGGAAAACAGATGACTTTCTCCGCTGTCCCAAACCCCATCATTGTTACTATCGTCCCAAGCGAAAAAATGTATTTGAGATGAGAGTTCCCCTGTAGCAGGACCCTGTCCACCACAAGTAGGATTGGCCTCATCAATGGCTTCAGGGGTGGTACATGAGACATCGTCATCAATCATATTGTCGATAGTGGCGCAGGCGTAAGCATCTGTGTCAAAAACTTTTACGCCAATGGTGCTAACACCATAATCACCAGGCATTAGAGATGAGAAGTTGAAGAATTTTTGATTTGTTAAATCTGTAAAATCCCAAGACGGGGCGGTCTCTCCGTTTTTGGAAGTGGTGGCACTGATTTGTAAGTTTAAAGATCCGGCTGAAAGGACATTGCCTTCACTTTTTTCTGTATCACTAAAAAAAGCACGAGAGAGAGCAAATCCGGAAACTCCAAGAAGACCGAGGAGCAAGAAAAGTTTTGTTATATTTTTTTTCATTGTTATTTATTTAAATATTTAATAATTAATTAATTGTAAAGTTGATATCGCCTTGTAAAACAGTGGCCCAATTTCCTTGATGGAAACTTTCTTCTGTCAAAGACATTTTAAGATGATAGCTGGTCTGATCTAGTGACATATTATGACAGCCAAATCTTTCAATTTCTCCATCGACTTTATCGGCAGGACAAAAGTTAACGGCAGGATGAGCTGAATCTGGTTGGGTTAGATAGGAATCACTACTAGTGTCGCAAACCCCACCGCCACAACGAAGGACATGGTAACTGTTGTCGGCCACAATAGTTTTTGAAGCATTACCGTTAGAATCAGCCGTAAAATAATCAAAAACCAAATAACCAGCTATACATTCTTTGTTAGGATCATTGTCGGCTAGGGCTTTGTTGGCTTCATATTGAGCATCGGTTCTGTTGTTGTTAACAGCTGAGGCCGAACAATTAAGACACGTCCAGCGACCTTGATAGCCGATATATTCATTGGCACTATCGTCACCATTAGTCTGGTTTATACAAGTAGGAATACCAGTAAACTTAGTTTGGTAAGTGGCATAGGGTTTGAGACCGGTGGCAGTGATTTGACCTTGAAGTTGAGAAGATGGAGAAACATAAGAAAAGTTGACATTGGCCTGACTATAATTGTGTTGGTAAGCATATTGGCTGTTAATTTCCGGACCTAACTGGTCAATTGAAATTGATTGTTGACCAACCACTTGTCCAGTTGGAGGTGGAGAACGAGTATAGTTAACTCGATATCCAGCTTCATCATAGTCCAAAAGCCAAAGAGAACTATAAGAGTTTACTTTATGTTCAGTTTCATTATATTGACCACAGGGAATTAGCCATATTTTAGCACCATACATATTGTCTGGTGTATTATTTGGATGATTTTGATCATCTGGATTTGGCAAGTCAGTGCCTATGTCTTGAGAACCAGTTAAAGATAAATTGCCGTTTGTATCGGGAATTCCTCTGTTAATAAGAAAGCCTGTTTTACCTGTTAATCCATTTCCGGGCCAATCATCGGCGTAATAAATTAAACATTGTTCGCCAGTGATACCAACTCCTACAAAATTATAATTAAAAGTTGGGGCTATTGGTTCATATTTTAAAACCCCCCTAATACCATCGCTTGTATTTGGTGACCCTTCTGGTTTGTTTTCCATAATATAAGTAGTTGGGTTGTTTAAGAAAAGGTTTTTGGAACAGACGAAATTCGAGTTGTTTTGGGATTGGGTGGAGTAGAAACTAATTTTGCCTTTAAGGTCGTCTGTCTGGGAAGCGTTGTCAGTAGGAAAACCATCGCAAGTGTAGCCAGAAGGACTGGTTGGGTCTAAGTTAATATGTCCGTAACACCAGGCCTGACCCAAATAAAATTCTTGGTTAGCAGGTAGTGGACCAGCGGTTGATAGGAGGTTGGTTTGAAAATCAGCCAAACTAATCGGCTGACCATTAAAAACATCTTTAGCTTGACCATTTAATATAATGTGCTCGTTACCTTGGATAATCCCATCACCGTCATCGACCCAAAAAACAAATTCGAGTTGTTGACCCAATTCTCCATCAAAATAGTCATCGTTGTTTTCTGAACATTCTGTATCAACTTTCAATTCGTTGACCTGACAACTACCGTCGTCGTCTGAATTTAGTTTGAGTTCAACACACAACCAAGACGAACTGTCATTGACTTTTAGACCAATTTTATCGGTACCGTAGTCTCCAGGTTTTAGATTTTGGAAGTTGAAAAATAGGTCAGAAGAAGTTAAATCTTTAAAGGCCCAACTTGATTGCGACCGAGACTGACCATTGAAAGAACTTTGATTGTCGACAAGTAAATTGATAGCTCCAGCTCCTAAAACATTGGTAGTGCTTTTTTCTACATCTCTAAAAAAAGCCTTAGAAACGGCAAAGACTAAACCACTGATGAATACCAGAACTATAACTTTTTCTAAAATAGCCTTTAATTTCATAAACGAAAACAACTAAAATTTAATAAACAAAGCTGACAATCAAATGTCAAATGGGGCAAGTAAACAAAAAATCCCCCGTCAAGGAGGATTAAAAGTTAAGAATAAAAAATATATTGATTATTCATCTTTAAGAGATAATAAGAGTACTGATGATAAATGTCAATAGTTTGATAGATTGTGTTAGGAGAAAACTCAACTGATACCAACTGGGTTGGCTTTGTTCTGACCAGCGTTAGTTGGAGTAATGGATCCACTTTTTTCGACCGCAGTTATAGGCAACGGATTGTTAACCGGTGTTTGAGGTTGAGTCTGAGGCATAGCCATATTTTGAGACATCATAGCTGGTTGAGCCATGGGAGTAGCTGGAGCTGGTTGAGTAGCTCTCAAACAAATAGCACCAGCTTCAAAACTTTCAGGAGAAACATTAACAGCAAAAGATTGGGTTGAAACCCTCAAAGCAATTAACAAGTTTTTACCAGAATCCATATCTAGAGGCATACCTAACATAGGCAACAAAAAGGTGAAAATTTCAGAAAAAGGAGCACTGGGATCAATCAAACTGGCCTTAGCCCATGGTTTTTCGACTTTGATAGGTGAAATAAAAACCCAATCGCCTCTTTTAACTATGTCAGCTTTATCACCCAAAGCTGTTTCGTCACCCAACATAAAACATAAATCAGCTGGAGCTGATTGATTTTGAATAGCAATTTTATCATTACTAATTTGCTCTGAACCATCTTTGGTTTTGACAACCAAATTAAGATGACCACCATCGTCGTTGTAGGAAACTTTATCAATTTGATCAAGAGGGTGATTAACAGTAATGGTTAAATCACCGGTTTCAATTTTGTCAGTTAATAAATCTAAACCGCTTAGTTTAGAATAATTATTATCGGTTTTTTGAGGACAAAAAACACTGGCCTGAATATTTTTCTTTTTAAAGGCCAAGGCCATGGCTAAAGCCGAGGCAATAGCATCAATATTAATTTGAGGCACAACAATCATAATACTTTTGGCCGTATCTGTCAGTTTTTTAATTTCTGTGATATTGTAATGTTTCATAATTCCTGAATTATTGCTAATTTGAGGACTAACAAAGGTTTGGGCAGTTCCATTTTGTATATTTAGTCGATTGTTTGACTGCACTTTAGTTTTTGTTATAGGCTATTATAACATCACTTATTTTAAAGTCAATGTATGGTTTAAAAACCATACCACATTCTTGTCCAGCCTTGATCTTATCTACCTCTTGTTTGGCTTGTTTTATGCCGTGAATACGACTATCTTTAATAATTTCATCTCCTCGTTTTAGATGGATTTTATCCCCTTTTGACAAAGTCCCTTTAGTGCAACTTAAACCAGCTATACGAACCTTATTGATATTAAACTCAGCTTTAATAACAGCTTGTCCTAAAATGTTCTCGTCTATAGTAGGTTCTAACATTTTTAAAACCTGTCCCTGAACCTCTTCGATGATTTCATAAATAATTTGAGATTCAAAAATTTGGATGTTTTCGTTTTTGGCCAAATTACGAATAAATTTAGGGGCATTAAGATTAAAAGCAAAAATCTGGGCTGAAGCGTTTTTGGCTAAAAATATATCATTATCAGTAATAGGACCAACACCTGAAGAGATAATGTTTATGTTATTGGTAAAATTATTAAGCAATGCTTCTAAAGTTCCCTTGGTGTCAGCCTTGACAACAATGTTTAAGCTCTTTTCGGCTGAATCTGGCTTGGCTGGTAAATCAATGGACTGTTGACTGTCATTAGTAGTAAGAGCCTGAAGTTTGGAAGTAATTAGAACCGAAGCTGTAGGTAGAAAAGAAAAGGCCATTATTTGAACTGGTGTAGCTGGTCCAGCTTGAGAGATAGGTTGACCGTTGTAGTCCAACAGAGATTTAATTTTGGCTTGATGTTGACCAATAAAAATCGTGTCACCTAATTTTAAAATACCTTTTTTAACCACGGCTGTTAGAATAGGACCTTTTTGTTTGTCTAGTCTCGATTCTATGACGATGGCTTCTAATTCGGCCTTATCTTCCATTTTTAACTCCATAATCTCAGCATTTAGCAAAATAACTTCTAAAAACTTGTCTATGCCTTCGCCTGTTTTGGCAGATAAAGGAATGGTGGCAATTTGACCACCAAATTCTTCTGGAACTAGATCTTGCTCTGATAATTCAGCCCTGACTTTATCCAAATTAGCAGTGGGTAAATCAACTTTATTGAGAGCAACAATAACTGGAGTATTAGATTGTTTAATTAGTTTGATTGATTCCTTAGTTTGAGCCTTAACACCTTCAGTGGCCGAAACAACTAGAACAACTAAATCACTAATGGAGTTGCCTCTAGCTCTCATGTCCATAAAAGTGGCATGGCCTGGAGTATCTATAAAGGTGATTAGTTGGGGCTGTTTATTGTCATTAGAGACATCGACTTGATAAGCAGAGATGTGTTGAGTAATTCCACCGCTCTCCTTGTGCCAAAGCCTTGAAGACCTTATTTTATCTAAAAGAGTAGTTTTACCGTGGTCAATATGTCCCATTAAGGTAACGATTGGTGGCCGAAATGTTGTCTTTTTTTGTTGTTTCATATTCATAGATAGTGCTAGTAAGGCAGATTTGTTTTAAGCTCATTTTTTGGCTTTTTTAGTTGCTTTTTTAGTTGAGGGAGCTTTTTCCTCAGCTACAATATTGATATCTAAACCTAGAAGATGGCCTGCTAAACGAACATTTTCGCCACCAGAACCAATAGCCAGGGCCAATTGGTCATCAGGAATAGAGACAGTTAGTTGATTATCGTCTTGAGATATAATTTTAATGTTGGTAGCTGGAGATAAGGCCTGAACCACAAATTGATTTAAATTGTCAGAAAAAAGAACAACATCTACTTTCTCGCTTTCTGGTAACTCGTTTAAAATAGATTGGATTCTGGTACCTTTTTGACCGATACAAGAACCGACTGGGTCTATACCTGCCTGTTTAGAAGAAACAGCCACTTTTGTTCTCTCTCCTGGAGCCCGAGCAATTCTATTTACCACAACAGTGCCACTGGAAACTTCTGGAACTTCACGAACAAAAAGTTGACGGACGAAATCTGGATCAGTTTGTGACAGAACAATGTCACGCCGACCACTGAATTCGTCTGTGATGATAGCTGTAACCAAAAATAATTCTCTTTTAGCTAGTTCATAATTTTTGTTTTTAATCTGCCCAACTTTAGGCAATATAGCTTCGGTTTTGTTAAGACCAACTATGATTTTAGAGCTTTCTACTCGCAGAATACTGCCATGTATTAAGGTGCCAATTTTGTCTTGATACTCGTCTACAACCTTAGATCTCTCAGCTTCAGCTATTTTTTGATCTATAACTTGTTTGGCGGTTTGAGCCGCAATCCTACCAAAATTTGGAGGTGTAACTTCCTTTCTGCTTCCATCTTCCCCTATTTGAAAAATGCCAAAAATACCTGTTTGAGGAGAAAGATCAACTTCAAATTTAGCCTCTTCGTCAACTTCTTGTCCTTTGTCGCGTTGAACTTTTTTGTAGGCTGAAATTAAACCAAGTTCAATAGAATCCAAAATCGACTGAGGATCAATATTTCTTTCTCCAGCTATTTGAGCCACAGCTGAAGCAAATTCTGTTTTTGGTAATTGTCTTAAATCCATATTGTTTTTTATTATATCTTAAAATAGTCTAAAAAAGAAAAAGAGGGGCTACCCCCTCCCTAATCTGTAGACAAATATAACAGTATTTTGATTATAACATGGATTTTGACAATGCTTATTAATTGATTGTTTTCTATAATTCTAACGGAATAAACAATTAAGTTTTACACTTCTCACGGAATTTTTGTTTTGATTGGGTTGATTCTTAAAGATTCAATTGTTTGATGAGTTGTTTTTGTCGTCTAGATAATTTGGTAGGTACTTCAACCATTAGCCGAATATAGAAATCGCCTCTAGCTCGGCTGTTAATATAAGGAATTCCTTTACCTCTTAACCTAATTAAAGTATTTGGTTGAGTCCCGGCTTTAATTTTGATTTTAGTTTTTCCACCTTCTAGGTTGGGCACTTCAACAGTGTCGCCTAAACTAGCTTGAACAAAAGAAATAGGTATACTAATAAAAACATCAGCATCGTCGCGTTTGAATGTGTCACTATCTAAAACATCTATATACAGTATAAAATCAGAAAATTTAATTCTTTGACCATCGTCAACTCCAGCCGGAATTTTAATTTTTTTAGTTTTACCCTCAACCTGAATTTCTTTTTCGACTCCATTAACAGCTTCTAAAAAAGAAATTTGAACTTTGTAAGTAGATAAATGGGGACGATCTGATTGATTGGCAAAACCAAAAAATTGTTCAAAAATGTCAAACGGATTACTAAAACCACCAAAGCTAAAATTAGCTCCACCAAAAGGATTACCACCTGGTTTGGATGTATAAGTAAAGCGAAATGGACCATCTTGGTTGGTATAAGTAGCTCCACCAAATGGTCCAGTTCGACTACCCTCAAAAGCAGCATGACCAAACTGGTCATAGGCCGATTTTTTCTGCTCATTACTGAGTATTTCATAGGCCTCGTTAATTTCTTTGAATTTTTCCTCGGCATCAGCCTCTTTGTTACGATCGGGGTGGTATTTGAGGGCTAGTTTTCGATAAGCTGATTTAATGTCAGCCTTACTAGCCCCCTTAGAAATACCTAATACTTCATAAAAATCTTTTTTCATAAAATATTATTTGACTATCTCCCCTTCTTCAGCTTTGTCTTTGTCGTCTTTAGAAGATTTAGGTTTTTTGGCTGACTTTTTATCGTCCTTGTTTTGAGAACCTGCTTTTTTACTAGCATCGGCTTGAGCCTGTTGCTGATAAATAGCAGTTCCAACTGTTTGCAAAATCTGACCTAATAGTTCTGACTCCTTGTCGTAGTCCTCTTTTTTAGAGTCAGCTTTAGTTAAAATATCTTTAGCTTTTTTAACTTCATCTTCAATCTTCTGTTTATCTTCTTTCTTAACCTTATCCTTGAGATCTTTTAACAGCTTTTCAGCCGAGAAGATAGTGCTATCTAGCTTGTTTTTGGCTTCAACCAGTTGCTTTCTTTTTTCATCTTCGGTGGCATGAGCATCGGCATCTTTCTTCATTTTTTCTATTTCTTCATCAGAAAGATTGGTGGCGTTTTTGATGGTAATTTTTTGCTCCTTACCAGTTCCTTTATCTTTAGCGGAAACGCTGAGAATACCATTACTGTCAATATCAAAAGTAACCTCTATTTGAGGAGTGCCTCGAGGAGCTGGAGGAATACCATCTAACACAAAACTGCCCAATGACTTGTTGTCATTGGCCATAGGTCGTTCACCTTGAAGAACCTTAATTTCTACCTGAGGTTGATTATCGGAGTAGGTAGAAAAAGTTTGAGATTTTTTGGTAGGCACGGTAGTGTTTCTGTCTATTAAAGGAGTTCTGACTCCACCGGCTGTTTCAATACCCAAGGTTAGAGGAGTAACATCTAGTAAAACCACATCTTTGACTTCACCGGTCAAAACAGCTCCTTGAACAGCGGCACCAATGGCTACCACCTCATCGGGATTAACACTGTTGTTGGGTTTTTTACCAAAAAACTCTTCAACCACTTGTTGAATCTTGGGCATTCGAGTCATACCACCAACCATCAAAACTTCGTCTATGTCAGATTTGGTCATCTTGGCGTCTTTAAGACATTTTTCAACTGGCGATAAAGATCTCTGAACTAAATCATCAACTAGTTTTTCAAACTCAGCCCTAGTTAACTTAAACTCTAAATGTAGAGGTTGACCGTCTTTTTGAGTAATAAAAGGTAAATTGATTTCAGTCTCGACTGAAGAACTTAACTCAATCTTGGCCTTTTCGGCAGCCTCCCTAACTCTTTGAAGTGCCTGAGGATCTTTAGCTAAATCAACCCCATTGGCTTTTTCAAAGTCAGACAATATTTTTTCAATTATCTTTTGATCAAAGTCATCACCACCCAAAAAAGTATCACCGTTAGTAGCTTTAACCTCAAAAATACCATCGCCAATTTCTAGAATAGAAATATCAAAAGTGCCTCCGCCTAAATCGTAAACGGCGATAGTTTCACCTTTCTTTTTATCTAAACCATAGGCTAAAGCAGCAGCGGTTGGTTCGTTAACAATCCTCTTAACATTAAGTCCAGCAATTTGACCAGCTTGTTTGGTGGCTTGTCGCTGAGCATCGTCAAAATAGGCAGGCACGGTAATAACGGCATCTTTGACAGTTTCGCCTAGATATTTTTCGGCATCAGCCTTAGCTTTTTGGAGAATCATGGCTGAAATTTCTTGGGCTGTATAGGTCTTGCCTTCAACCTCAACTCCAGCCATAGAATCTTTAGTGGCTACAATTTTATAAGAAACCATTTTCTTGGTTTTTTCGACTTCAGCGTCTGAAATTCTGCGACCCATGAGTCGTTTAATACTATATATAGTGTTTTTGGAGTTAAGAACCATTTGTCTCTTAGCCAAATCCCCTACCAATTTTTTAACCGGCTCAACCACTGAAGGTATTAGGTTGCGACCTTCTGAAGTCAAAATAACCTTGGGACTACCGCCTTCCATAACGGCGACACAAGAATTAGTAGTACCCAAATCGATACCAATGATTTTATTTGATGTTGTCATAGTTTGTATATATAAAAAATATTAATAATAATCCAGTAATTCTGAATTTATATTAACTACCCAAATGAATGAGTGGTTAATTAAAAGCCGGAATTAGGATTTTTGAATTTTTTTATTTGATTGACCGACTACAACTTTAACCGGCCGAATTATTTGTCCATTTAATTTATAACCTTTTTGGCGAACAGCTAAAACATGATTGTTTTTTCCACGAATTACCTCAACACAGTCCATAGTAGCTGGGTCAAATTGACAACCAACCGCTTCTATTTCTTCCAGTCCTTCACTAGCCAAAAACTTGCTTAATTTTTGTAAGGCCATATCTAAACCTTGGTTTTTTATATTATTTTGAACTACAAAGAAATCATCTAAAACGGTTAAAAGTTTGTCAAAAAGAGAAGTGACAGCCAAAGTAGCATAAAGTTGGCGTTGGTTTTCAATTCTTTTTTCCAAATTGGCATAGTCAGCCAAAGAACGATTTAAACGATCCTGCAAGCTTTGAATTGTTGACTTGGTGGCAATATCTTTAGTTTTGGAAATTGCTTTTTTTGTTTTATTTGTTTTAGTCATGTTTTTATGATGTAATTTCTGAAATTAATTGAGCAAAATAATCAACCATAGGAATAACCTTGCGATAATGGAAACGGGCAGGTCCAATCACCCCAACAATACCGCGATGAGGACCAGCTTGGTATCTTTGATAAATAAAACCACAAGGTTCTAAATGTTCCATACCTAAATCTTCGCCAATAATTAAGCGAATTAAATGTTCTTCATCGTTCTGATGGCCAGCCGTTTTACTAATAACATCAAACCAAAATGAGGTATCGTCGATTAAAGACAAAACAGTTTTAGTAACATCTATGTTATAGAATTCCGGTTCTTCAAGGAGATTGGAAGCACCGTAGGTAAAAAGCAGACCCTGATCGGTAGTGGAAATAGCCATAGACCTAGTTCGACTAGCCAATTCCCTAGTACTTTCTTTAAGCAGTTTTTCAAACTCATTTCTATAGTCCCAAACTTTTTCCTTGGCCCCAATTTCCTCAGCAATAGATAAAGATTTAGGGGTCATTAAATTGCGAACATAATATTTAAGGCCCATAGAAGTGGGGGCTCTACCTGAAGAAGAATGACTTTTCTTAAGGTAGCCTAGTTGAGTCAGAGAAGACATTTCATTTCGAATGGTGGCCGGAGATACTCCTAGAGAATATTTTCTTTCTAAAGTTTCAGAACCAACCGCTTCAGCTGTTTCAATAAATTCTTCGGTAATGCACTTAAGAATTTTAATTTGTCGTTGAGTTAAATCTGTCATCTTAGCAATATAATAGGTTGACTGCTAGCGATTGTCAAGAAGTAAAAGGAATAAGAAAAAATAAGGCAATAGATAAGGCTAAAAGTAAAAATAGATTAAGATAATTAACTTGCTGAAAAAACTGCAATAAAAGCAAAATGGTCAAAAAAAGAGATATTATTGATGACAGTTTCTTCTTTTTTATTAAGGGTAAAAA
>QMND01000010.1 GCA_003647605.1 Candidatus Shapirobacteria bacterium
AAGTTATATTTACTCACTTAATACAAAACATATCTCCAACAGATTCAACACTCACACCATCCCATTCCATCACCTCCCCAAAATCTAAATCTCCCCGCCTCATAGCAATCATAACTACAACTTTTTTCCTTCCTTTTTCTTTAATCCTTAATTAATCTTAACCCCGCCACCCTCTCAAAATGCCTTTTATTCCTCGTCGCCAACCCCAACTCCTTAACTAAACAAGCACCAGCAATATATCCATCACCTAAAAAATCAATTTCTCTTCTCCTTAATAATTCGGCTGTTTTAAAAGCAATTTTTGATCCTATTCCAATTAATCGAAAATACGAAAATAATTCTTTAGCTTTTCTAAATTTTTCCTTATCCTCAAGATTCTTACTTGTAAAAAACTCCGTTAAAACCACACTATTCACATATAACTCCACTTCCTCTTTCTTCTGTTTCTCGAGCAAATCCTGTAATATTCTATTTTTGCCGTTAGTAAAATCAATAATCACATCAGTATCAACCAGAATTTTCTTCATTTATTTTTTCTTAACCTTTCAACATATTTCCTTTCTTTCGCAGACCTTCTCGATTTTTTAACAAATTCCTTACCACTCTCATCACTACTCATAAAACCAAAAAACCTGTCAAAATCATCTTCTGTCAAAGAATTATCATAAGGTGTAATAACTACCAAAGGTTTTTTATATTTTTCTACAACCAAAGGCACTCCCGCAGACACGATATCTGCTAAATACATAGACAAATTATCCCTCAATTGATAAGTAGATACTCTCCTCATATTCATCATATTATCTCAATTTACAAATCTTGTCAACTTGTACAATATTACAATAAATCACTATTTGTAATTCTTTATTAAAATTTTAATTACTTGCCACTCGCTGTTAATTCTCTGTTAAAATAAATTATGCCCATTATTAAAAAACTTTTTTATAAATTTAATAGACACCAACCACTGTTAAGGCTTCCTAAGATAAATTCTAATTTAATTTATCTACTCCTCGCCTCTACTATCCTAATCGGGCTAATCTTTAATGTTCACCAACAAATAGCTATGGATACAGAAGATACGTATGACCAATGGAATAAAGATTCTAAACAAGTAGGCTCAGAAAATTGGAATAAACACGCCTTGTCTGGTAATATCTTTGGTATTGGCATGGCCATGGGCATACCCACTCAAGAAGAAGCTGAAAATTTATTAAATGGAGAAACAGAAGACGGAGAAAACCAATCACTTTATGTTCCCAAAGGAGCTTTGGGGGCCACAACTCGTATGATTTCTTACTTATACAATCCACCTGCCTCCGGTATTGAATATTTAGCTAATTTAAAAAACAATCTGTTAGGTAAACCTGCTTATGCCCAAGGTGCTGGATTTACTGGCCTTCAACCAATCTTACCTATATGGAAAGCCTTTAGAAATGTTGTTTATATTATTTCCTCCTTATTATTTATATTACTTGGCTTAATGGTCATGTTCAGAATCAAATCAGGACCTCAAACTGTAGTTACCATCCAAAACGCCATTCCTAAAATCATCACCGCTCTAATTTTAGTTACCTTTTCCTATGCCATTGCTGGACTCCTAATTGATATAGGTAATTTCATTTTGGCCATGTTCTTGGCCTTATTGTTCAAAACCGAAGGCTTAAATTTAAACAACAACCTTTTTAAAGAAGACCTTTTCCAACGGATCAATTTTACCAGTAACAGATATGACTTCGCCCACCTAATTCAAGCTGGACATACTGATTTTATAGAATTAGCTTTCTTGGCTGTTCCCAAACTTAGTTTATTTTTCTTAGGTATGTTACTCGGAGGCACCATTGGAGCCGCTATTGGTATCGTAAGTGGACCAGCAGCCGCTGCAACTACTCTTATAGGTCTGGGGGTTGGACCAATTATTATTATTATTATTATTACCATTTTAATTTTAATTTGGTTACTCAAGTTTTTCTTCGGAGCCATGCTTTGTTACATCAAACTTATATTTAGAATTGTCATCGGCCCTTTAGAAATTGCCATGGGAGCCATTCCTGGTATCAAAATCGGCTTTTCTTCTTGGCTTCAAAATGTCATTGCCAATCTAGCTGTTTTTCCTGTATCTTTTCTTTTTCTTGTCATTACTAATCTTATTATACAACACAGTCAATCACCTGTATTTGGACATCGCCTCTGGGCACCCAGGATTGTTCAAAAATCCGCTACCAGCCAAACCGTTGCTTTCCTTAGTGGAGGTCTTGTTCCC
Source organism: Candidatus Shapirobacteria bacterium (assembly GCA_003647605.1). Taxonomy (GTDB): domain Bacteria; phylum Patescibacteriota; class Microgenomatia; order UBA12405; family UBA12405; genus B61-G2. Next base: position 2,264 of record QMND01000010.1, read on the forward strand.
GTCTCCATCGGCCTAGCCTCACTAATGTTATTGTCCAAACTACCACTTCTCATCCCTCAGGCTATCTTTATGATCAAACCTACCGCCTGGGACAACGCTTTGGGCCAAAGTGCCCAAAATGTACCAATTGTAACAGGAACAGGGCGAATGCTTAAGAGTGGCACAGAAGGAGCAATTAAAACAGGTATCCAAAATGCAACCATGAGATTTTTACATATCGACCCAGACAACAAACAAACAAAACCGAAAAAACCATAATCATGACATAAATTAACTACTCGAGACAAACAAATCATTGTTTTCCGCCAGACAAAATGGCATTAAAAAAACGTTTTGCACCCATTTTCCGCATTTTACCACGCAATCCATACTCTGTTATTTTCTTCTCCACTTCTCTACGATCTAAAAAGGATATAGTCTCAGAGTCAACCTCTAGTGGCTGTGTCGCTAAAAGAACAAAACGTTCAAAATCCTTCGATTGCCAGCCCAAAGTCGAATCAGAAGCCGCCATATCGAGTACCCCAAGCAACCACCACAACCTCAGCTCTGAACGACCTTCTGGATCAGCCTTATTAAAATAATCAACAATCATTCTAAAATATTTCGCATTTACCATATCTGCAGGCTTATAATCAACACTGGCTAACACCTCTTTTAACGGATTCCATTTAGCTGTCAACAACACAGGAAAAAAATATGTATAACTTCCTTCAGGTATCAGATCAGCCCTTAAATCTCTAGTATAAAAAGGCTGGTCTACAGAACCAAATTTAGACACATACCTTAACCACGATGTACCAAACCCTTCAATTTTAAATAAATGAATTTGTGGTCCAGACTCCCTAGATTTTAGATATCTAGCATACCTCCACCCCTTCAACCCAATTATCTCCGCAGGTTGATCGTTGCCAGTCATAGCTGACCTGTTAAAAACCGAAGTTTCCATTGTTGCCACAGTCAATCTCTCTGCCAACATAAAAGCACGATCACCATCATCACCCAAAGAATCAATCAAGTGTGCACGAACTTTAGACCTCCTGTCAGTCTTAGGATCTGTGTAAAAATTTGTATCTACTTTACCCAAACTCCGATCATCGTCTGTAAACACCTTTAAATCAGTCCCCAAAAAATCAACCCTCTCTTCTCCTGTCAAACCGTAAAAGTCAGCAACCTCAGACAATAAATCAAAATAATTATAATTCGCTTTTTGAATTAAATCCCATGCTCTCGCAATCGGTAAATCATTTGCTCCATCCTTCAATAAAAATTGAATATTATCCCTATTTAATTCATGCCCTCTCCCCTTAGCAAGTGTAGCCGCCGCAGATATTGACGGAACCACAGGATCTGCTCCATTACGAGGAGGAACAATCCACCCTCCTGCCTTGTTCATATATATTGCACAATCATTCAAGTTAAGTCTAGCTTGCACTTCCCTCCTAACATCTTTTTTTAATTCACTATTCCTAGACAACGACTCTAATATTGTAGCAATACGACCCACCTGAAAATCATCGCTAGATCGTCCCGTATCTTCTAATTCTCTCAACAACCTTCTAACCATTGCCAATTGCCCTTCTTTTGTCGGAGGAATTTCAGACCCAGCCTCAGCCGTCCTTCCTCCACTCCCCCTCGCAACACTCTCTCCTCCCAATTCATCCTTCAAACCCTCCAAACAATACATCGCCAAAACAAACTCACCATCCAATAATTTATCTCCCGAACTCCTTCTAATTCCAATAATTTGCTTTTTCGCATCATCAACATCGTCTACATTTAACCCCCCTGTTCTGCTTATATCCAACAAAATATCCCTTTCCTGTGCAACACCTGTTGACAACATATATTGGCTCGCTACTTTTCCAACTCCCCCAATCCAATCAGACTCCAACCTACTAGACAATCTACCATCTATTTGATCAACCTCTTGCCCCCAAAAACCCGTTTTTGCCATAACATCCAAATCTTCTTGGCCTGATGTCATAGCACCCCTATCCACCCCAGCCAAATCATCAACCGCTCCTCGAATCGCCCCAGCCACCCCACAACCCAAGGCATGGTAAAAACCAACTGCTTCATATAAAGCTGTACCGTCTTCGACCTTCCTCCCCAACTCTTCCACATTTACAACTGATGGATCTTTATTTCTCACAAAAAAATCAAACGCATCGTCTAAAGCAGCCTTACTATCAGCTCTTTCCCTTTCATCTTCTGAAAATAATCCACCAATAAAACCTTTCAACTTGTTAGCCGTCTCGTTCCAATATCTCATCTCCTCTTCTCGTCTTCCCTGTTCACCCCCCTCACCATCTGTTCCTGCATACTCTCCATAATCTGTCGCAGGTATAACACTCCAAGTTTCATCCATACTCCAAATTATACAACACTCGCCCCAACTTTTCTTCCACCACTTTCTCCAACTTCTTCACATCCTCCACAAAATCACTAGCCAACTCATAAACATCCTCCGCCATTTTTTGACTATACATATGCACGCTCAAATTTCTTAGCTCCAAATAATCTAACCATTTTTCCGGATTATCAATCAATCCAACCCCAGCCGACACTGTAATACATTCTCTTGGCGAATTACAATTTTCACTCCCTAAATAGGCTAAAACCAACTTCATTAATTTCCAGCATAACTCAAAGCTAAATTCAAATCTTTGTACCACCGAATCTCTGATAAACTCACTCTTTTCTTGTTTCAAAGCATCAGTCAGTCTATTCACCGCCCTAAACAAACTATCCCTTATTTTCTCAACTTTTTCTCTCAACTCCATTTTATCGCCTCCTTTAAAGCAAACTTTTTAAAATCATCACTCACTCGTGAAAAATCCACCAAATCCACTTTATAAGGCACTTTCAACCTTTCCAATTCTTCCTCTATCTTAAACCTCGCCAAACTAGACAACTTTTGCCCCTTTTTGCCCACCACCGCCACATCATAATCACTCCATTTTGAATTTGTCCCCCCAACCCTTGACCCAAAAAAATAAACATCAAAAAAGTCAGTATCAACATTTTTTACCACAATATCTTTGATTTTCCCGTCCCAATTCATACTCTAAATTATACAACAACTACTTCTGCTTTTCACTTTCAATTATAATATACTCAACTAATGTCATCTCTTCAATCTCTCCAAACCCATCTCCGCACTTACCGCTCTGCTCTTCAATCAACCCACCCGGTCACCATTAGCTCTCTAGTTAATTATTATTCTAAAGTCAAACCAATTCTTCACCCCGACTTAGACAACCCCCATCAAATCAGTCCTTCCGCCCTCATCTACACTCTTCTTCGTTTACCCACCCAAATCGACCATACTCAACTAGTAGTTCTAGGCCAAACTCCAGAAGTTTTCAAAAAATCAGGTTACCCCAATATCACCCAATTGCCCAAAGTCTCCGCCCCGGCTCGCCGACGCACCCGTCATTTTAACCAAAAAACCAACACTTTAGCCACTTTTATTACCTCCATTTCCGACATAGACGATATTGTCAACATCCTCGTCTCTTTTCAAATCGAATGGAACAAAATCCATAACATCCTTAGCCAACAAACCAAAATTGACTCATCTACCAATTTTCCTCAACTATTGTCAATCTCCACCACAGACTGGCAAAATCTTAAAACAGCCTTCGGACCTAATTATCTTAATCGACTTCGTCTAATTATCCAACAAGCTAAACACATGTCCATTCAATTACTAGCTGGATCTTGGATTGATTATGCTAAGGCCACCCAAAAATGGTGGAAAAACATAGCCAAAACCGTCGATCCCAAATTACACATATCCAAACAAAATATATATTTTGTTTCTAGTAATACCCACAGTCTAATCAATCTAATTACCGGCTCAGCCCTTAAACACCAATCTCTCATCCTCAAATACATACAAAAACACCAACCTCAACTCTACCAACTTTGGCAACAAGTCACAAACAACCAATCTTTAATCCATCCCCACGATTTCCTCTATTTTGCCTCTAAATATCTACCCAAAAATTCACCCTACCACAAATACACTAACAAAATCACTCACAAATTAGGTATTATAAATATCCCTGCCTCTCATTATCTAAATGTCAACCTACAACTAATTCCTGTTAAAAGTCTGCTTCAATCTAAATATATAGATTCTCGCTTAAAACTTTCCCCTCGAATCAAAAACAACACTGACTTCATCTTCAATATCAATTATCCCCTAGGATTTTCTGCTTATCATATTCTCAGTGAAACTCTCCAAAACATCAACCAAATCAAAGGTTTGTATATTATCGGTAAAGCCGCCGTTCTTAATGGAGAAATCGGCGATATTCAAATTCCTCGTCTAGCTTTTGATGAGCACAGTCAAAACTCCTATTTAATTAACAATTGTTTTCAAGATTTTTTACCTTTTCCCAACCAACAAGGCTCAATTCTCACCAAACAAAAAGCCGTTACTGTTTTAGGTACTTATTTAGAAAACACCGCCCTCCTCAAAAAATATTCCCAAAATAACTTAACCATCATTGAAATGGAATCAGGACCATACCTTAGCGCCGTTACTGAAGCTACTTATAGCCACCAAACCCCTCAAGCCACCATAGTTGATCTAAATCAGACCCCTTTTGATCTAGGTATCATCAACTACACTTCCGACACCCCCTATTCTAAAGCCAAAAATTTAGGATCATTAGGACTAAACACCAAAGGTATCGAACCAGTTTACCTTGCTTCCCTGACCGTTCTTCAGCGAATCATCAACCAAGCCAGCAACAAAACTTAACACTCTGTCATTATGAGGATTTTTTAAAAAGCCATGATAACCTGCCTGCCGGCAGGCAGGTCCCGTCGGAATTTTACTCATACTTTTAATTCAAACCCTAACTTTTTCATTTTTACAAGCTAAGCATGTACGAAAATCGTCGTTCCGTCAACGATTTTCACACTTAATATCGACTCTTTCTAGACAACAAACCTACTTTCCAACTTCCACCCAACATAACCACTCCTCCAAAAATTACTATCATGGTTGGCCAAACCACCCCAACTGTTGGTAAAACTTCACCTTCTCCATTTTCCACCGCTTTCCAATCAACATTATCTGATCCCAACACCAAAACAAAAGAAATACTACCCACATCCGTTTTAAAACTTACACTGTGCTCTCCTCCCCCCAAAGCAGAAGCCGAAGTAAATATCCAATCCCCATTTGAATCAGCTCCAATTTCTACCACCGTTCCATCTATGTCTACTGTAATATTAGCTCCAGGACTTGCCTCACCCTTAAAGGTCGGATTCAAACCAGAGTACCACCATTTAGAAGACATTTTTCCATCTACGCTCAAATTTCCAATCGACTTCAAATTAAAACCAGCCGCAACCACATTTCTAACACTCAACACCAACAAAATCATCAACACTAACAAAAATCGTCTCATAAATAAAGATAACACCTCCACTCCTGACAATCAACACCAACCCATAACCCACTTTTTACCTCATCAATTCCTCAAACTCATCTTGATCCAAACTCTCTTTATCAACTAAAACTTTGGCAATTTTATCCATTTTCTTTCTATTATCTTTTAACACCTTCACCGCTTCTTCATATGCTTTATTAACCAACTTTTTCACCTCATCGTCTACTTTTGCCATCATTCCATCAGAAGGCCTACTTCCATCCATATAAACACTACCCCACTCCGTTCTCTCTGTTTGTGGTCCAAAATTAATCGGCCCCAAAGGACTCATTCCCCACTTAATCACCATATTTCTAGCAATTCTAGTCACATGGGATATGTCACTCGAAGCCCCTGTAGTTATATCTTTAAAAACCAATTCTTCAGCAGCCCTACCCCCCATTGTCATAACCATCTGTTTTAACAATCTAGATTTTGTTTCATGAATTCTGTCTTTTTTAGGCGGAACTAAGGTAAAACCTAAAGCCATTCCTCTAGATACAATCGAAATTCTATGAACCGGATCTAATCCTTCAACATAATTAACAATTGCATGACCAGCTTCGTGATAAGCCGTCATTAATCTATCATCTTCTGTTTGCACTCTCTTTTTTTCCGAACCCAACTTAACTTTCAATGCTGCCTCCTCAATGTCTTTGGAGTCAATTTTGTTTTTATTCAACCTAGCCGCCCCAATCGCTGCCTCATTCAACATATTTTCAATGTCAGCCCCCGAAAAACCAACCGTTCTCCTAGCTACTCTATCCCACTTAACACCCCTATCAAAAGGTTTTCCTTTAGCATGTATTTTTAAAATCTCTTTCCTAGCCTCAATATCCGGCATCTCCAAAATAACTCGCCTATCAAACCGGCCAGGTCTCATCAAAGCCGGATCCAACAAATCAGCCCTATTAGTCGCTGCTAAAACCACCACCGCCGTATTAGCCTCAAAACCATCCATCTCCACCAAAATCTGATTTAAAGTTTGCTCCCTTTCCCCATGTCCACCTGTCGACAAACCACCCCTCATCCTACCAATGGCATCAATCTCATCTATAAAAATAATTGCCTTACCTGCTTTTTTGGCAGTGGCAAACAAATCTCTAGCCCTAGAAGCACCCACTCCTACCAACATCTCCATAAATTCACTTCCAGCCATCGAAAAGAAAGGCACTTTAGCCTCACCAGCCAAAGCTTTAGCCAATAAAGTCTTTCCCACCCCACTCGGTCCTACCAACAAAACACCTTTGGGAGTTCTAGCCCCCATTCTATGATATTTCTGTGGATGTTTCAAAAAATCTACAATTTCTTCTAAATCTTTCTTGGCCTCTTCTACTCCAGCCACATCTTTAAAAGATGTTTTTTGTTTACCTTTAACAAACAATTTAGCCCTAGACCTACCCATTCCAAACATTCCACCACTCCCTCCACTATTTTTCTTCAAAAACCACATCAAAAAAACCAACGGTAATACAATAGAAGCCAAAGTTGTCAAAACTTCACCCACCATTTTCCAACCAGTCCTATTCTCTATTTTCAACTCTACTTTATCTAAATCAACCCCTTCATTGTGTAACAATTCCGCCAAAGAAATCGCCTTTTCTTTAGAAGCCATCAATACTTTTCTACCATCGTCAATTCCATCGTTTTGACTATCATATAATTTCAACACCAACTCATCATCCATTACCACCACCTCTTCAACCCTTTCCTTTTTAATTTCTTCAATGGCTTCCGACAAACTAACTCTCTCTACCACATCTTTTTTAGAATAATCTTTAAACAAAGCTAACAACCAAAAAACTACAACTATAGTTAATAAAAATCTTAAAATCTCTCTTGGACCTATCCTAATTTGTTTAACTTTCACTCCAGGTGGTAACTTGTCCAATATTTCTTTAGGTATTCCACTGCTACTTTTTTTCTTTTTTTGAATTACCTTTTTTATTTTTTTTATTTTTCCAAATATTCTCATGTCTTGTATTGTATCATCCAAAAACACTAACCTCTCTATTAATTCCTAACCCACCTAACTCACCCCCCATTCCTCGATAAACTTTTCTTTAACATCTCTTCCCGCCTCAACTATTTCCGACAAAGCAATTTCCATTTTAGCTATTAATTCCAAAAGCCTTACTTTTTGAACTCCCTTTGATTCTTCCAGCCCCTCAGGAAACACCAAAGGATCTTCAACGGCTGAAAAGGGAAAAACCCAAGTTGGTTTCGCATCTAATTCTCCAGTCACAAAATTTTTTTGTCTATAGAAAAAAAACAGTTCTTCTTCTCTCCACCAAAACATCTTCATAACCCTCAAATATGTCTCAGCGCTTTGACTTCCAACAACCCTATAAACATTTCGATAATTAAAACCCTTAGCTCGAGGATAATCCACTACCCCCGGAGTATCGACAAGAACAATTGGTGATTCTGTTTCCACCAGTTGAGGAACAAAATTAATCAAAGTTTGCCTTAAAGTTTTTGGGGTGTCCACTTTTCTCTCTCTCCTTGCTTTTTGAACCTCATCAGAGAAAGCCATTTCAACCAAATAATCAATCATTTTATCCAAACCAATATCCCCTAAGCCTTTTCCTCTAAGTAACTCAGAACGATAAAATTCTGCTCCAATTTCAGAAAATGGATCCAAATCCAAAATGGGAATAGGTGAAGAAAAACCTGTTTGCCTGGCCATTGCTATCGATAAAGCAGCCGTAACCAACGACTTACCAACACCATTCGGACCAACAACACTAAAAAGTATTTTTGGGGAATCAACCCTCAAATCAGACAATTCTTTTCCCAAAGAAGAATCTAAGTAAAGATGTGCAAACAAAAGAGGTAATCCTGTTTCTTTCAAAATTCGGCCCAAATTTTCTTTCAAGTCAATTGACAAATTTACCTCTGAAAGTGGATTTTCCTCAACTAACGGCCAATTAGCAATTTGAGGAATTAGCAACCCGCCACCATTTATATCAGGATAAGAAACAATCCTACTTACCAATCTCCCCATCCTCCCTTCTTTTCTCTCAATTCTTCTTTTATCTATAACCATCAAAACTATTTCAAACCAATCTTATAACCAACCTTAAGAACAGCTCGCAATCGATAATGCTTCAATTTCTGATTTATTCTCATTACCGTCTGATTTATTGCCCAATCTGAAAACTTATCATAACTATCTTTCCCCCACTTAAAATCAGCTATTTTTTCTCGACTTATAATAAAATTAACCAAAAGATACTTAACTATTTCTGCCTCTGTTTTAGTAAATCTTATTTGACTAAACCTGTTATTTTCTTCAAAACTCAAATCTTTTTTTATCTTTATATCTGCCTTAAAAGGCGGAGGATAAAACTGAAAATATTTCTCCAAAACCGAACTAACAAACCTGCCTTCTTTTTTTATACCAATTTTTTTTAACACAACTTCATCACAAGAAGAAATCGCTTTTACAGTTTGGCTTATTACTCTTATAAAACTTTTATTCTTAACCAGCTCAATAGTACTTTTATCCAAAAAATCCAAATTCAAACATAAAAATTTATTAATCCTAGCAATTCCACCAGAAAATCGGTATACCTTTTCAACTTTGTCTTTCGTCAATGTCTTATTTATTCTTAAAGAAAACTCTTTACTTTCCTCAAAAT
>QMND01000011.1 GCA_003647605.1 Candidatus Shapirobacteria bacterium
GTCTATAGCCGAGGGTTTTGGCTTGCCTCCTCTAGAAGCCATGCAAGCCGGTTGTCCTCTTTGTTATAGTATTGACACTAGCCTAGCCGAAGTTGTGGATTACAATGGTCAATTTTTTAAACCAACTTCCATCTCCAATCTAAAACAAGCTTTAAAAACTTTATGGACTAATAAAAAACTTCGTCAACATTTTTCTAAATCAGGTATCCAAAGAGCTAAACAATTTGACTGGTCACTAACAGCCCAGCAAACTTTGGCCGTCTACAAATTAATTCAACTCAATGAATAAACACTTTCTATCTGTCATTGTTCCAGTCTATAGGCAAGAAAAAACTATCAAAAACGATTTAGAACGCATTGATCAAACTCTTCAACAGATTCGTTACCCTTACGAAATTATTGCTATTATTGATGGACAGAAAATAGACAAATCTTTTCAAATCTGCAAAAAATTAAAACTTAAAAATCTAAAAGTTTACACTTATCAACAAAACCATGGTAAGGGCTACGCCATTCGCTACGGTATGACTAAAAGCAGGGGAGACTATATTGCTTTTTTAGACGCTGGAATGGAAATTGACCCCAACGGCATATCTATGTTAATTGAACATTTAGAGTGGTATCAAGCCGATATTATAGTTGGTTCAAAACAACACCCTGCTTCTCAAGTAAATTATCCTCTACAAAGAAAAATAATTAGCTTTTTGGCTTATTTAATTTCCAAAACTTTGTTTAATTTAAAAATTAAAGACACTCAAGCTGGCATAAAAATATTCAAAAAACAGGTTCTAAAAAAAGTTTTACCTCGATTATTGGTAAAAAATTTTGCTTTTGACCTAGAAATATTGGCTGTAGCTCAAAAACTAGGTTTTAACAAAATTTACGAAGCCCCAATCAAACTTAATTATTCTTTTCAAAGCCTAACTCATGCTCAAGGCTTGAAAGTTATCTATAAAACATTGGTAGACACACTGGCTATTTTCTATCGGCTTTATATTCTCCATTACTACGACGACTCTAAAAAAAGAAAATGGAAATTCGACAAAGATCTTAATTTCCGAATCAATACTGGTGATTATGAAAAAAAATAAAGTTGTATTTTCCATCATTATTCCTGTCCGTCAAACTAATCCTTATTTAAAAGAAAATTTACAACAACTTAAAAAACAATCTTTTAAAGATTTTGAAGTTTTAGTTATAGATGATCAAATTTCTGCAACCCCCAATCCTGCTCAAAAAAGAAACATTGGAGCCAAAATGGCCAAAGGAAAATATTTAGCCTTTTTGGACGACGATTCATACCCCGCTAAAGATTGGCTAAAAAACGCTTTTAAACTATTTCAACAACAAAAAAATATTTCAGCTGTCTGTGGCCGGGCTTTAACTCCACCACAAGACAGTCTTTTACAACAAACCTCAGGATTATTCCACTCTTCGTTTTTGGGTAGCGGAGGAGCTGGTCAATACAGAAACAAAATCAAATCAGCTCGCTATATCGACGACTATCCTTCTGTTAATTTAATCGTTGAAAAATCTGATTTCAAAAAAATCAAAGGCTTCGATACTTATTACTGGCCAGGAGAAGACACTATTTTATGTCTCAACTTAACTAAAAAACTGGGCAAAAAAATTCTTTATCATCCATCCCTAATAGTTCACCATCATCGTCGAGCTATTTTCAAACCACACTTAGCCCAAATCAAACGATACGCTATTCACCGATCTTTTTTTGCCAAAAAATTTCCCCAAACATCGTTAAAAATAGGCTATTTCACCCCCACTATTTTTCTTTTATACCTTCTTAGTTTACCTTTTTTATCAAAACTATCTCAACTTTACTTTTTTCCACTTTATACTTACATCATTCTTCTAACCATAACTTTTGTCAGTTTTTTAATTAAGCATTCATTACTTCTGTCAATTTTAGCCACCATCACCATTCCTGTCACTCACCTTTATTATGGTTTTTACTTCATCATCGGCCTACTTAAAAAAAATGTCTACTTTCAACCTCGACAGGACAAATTATGACATTTTTAGCCTTGAAAAATAAAAAGTTTTCATTGACACTGAAAACTTTTTGACATATACTATTAATATATGAACCCAAAATATTCACTTTCTTTTAGCCAAGAACTGTTAGATTCAACTCTCAAAGAACAAAGAAAATTGTTTTTAAAACATGATTTAGGTATTCAAAGAAACATACTAAATCAAATAAGCAAAATCATTAAATCACCACAAATTGTCATTATAACAGGATTACGCAGAGTCGGAAAATCAACTCTTTTAGCTCAGCTAGCTCACAAATACCTAAAAAACAATTTCTACTATGTTAACTTTGAAGATGACAGACTTCTTGATTTTCAACTTAAAGATTTCAACTTACTACATCAAAGCTTAATCAAATTATTTGGTCAAAAAAAAACATTTCTTTTCGACGAAATCCAAAATATTCCCCAATGGGAACGCTTTGTTCGTCGACTTCATGACAGAGGTTATAAATTTATCATCACGGGCTCTAACGCTTCTTTGTTAAGTCAAGAACTAGGAACTCGTTTGACAGGTCGATCCATCAAAATCAACCTATACCCCTTCTCTTTTAAAGAATTTTTAAGTTTTAAAAAACAGCCGATACCTAATATAAAAAAACTCAACAAGAAACAAAGAAAAAAACTCCTTAAGCTTGTCAATCAATATTTGATATTAGGAGGAATTCCAGATGCACTCAAATATCCCAAACTAAATATACATAAAAATCTATACGACGATGTTTTGTATCGCGACATAACAACTAGATATAAAATTGATAACCAAAAGAGTCTCAAAGAATTAACTTTTTATCTAGTTAGCAACTCTTCTTCTCAAATTTCATATAATAAACTTAAAAACTTACTCAAGCTTGGTAGTGTCAATACTGTTAAAAACTACATTGACTATCTCGAAAACAGTTGGTTGTTTTTTATTTTAAATAAATATGCTTACTCTATCAAAGAACAGCAAATTGCCAACAAAAAAATATATAGCATCGATACAGGTCTAGTTAATTCTGTTGGTTTTAGCTTTTCCAAAAATAAAGGGAAAATGATGGAAAATGTTGTTTTCCTACAATTAAAACAAAACAATAATGACATATATTTTTACAAAAGCCAACAAAACCATGAAGTTGATTTCTTTTTACACAAAGACAAAAGTTTTATTCAAGTTAGCCAAAATATAGATAATACAGAAACTAGAAACAGAGAAATTAGATCGTTGATAGAATCAGCCCAAGAACAATCTTCAACAAAATTACAAATAATTAGCGAACAGCACAAAGAAATCGTTAAACAAAAAAAAATGAAGATTTTCATAACCCCACTCTATGAATGGTTATTGCAACAATAAAAAATAATGGCTAATCGAAAAACATTTAGTGTCTCCGTTTCTTATCCACCTATCTACAAAAACAAACAAACTGCTTTTTTGTCTCAAAACCGCCAATTCCAGTGGACCAATACCAATAATATAATTTTTCCTGTTATTCCTGCTTACGCAGCCACCTTACTTCAATCAAAAGGCTATCAAGTTTTTTGGGATGACGCTATTGCTGAAAAACTAAATTATCAACAATGGCTAACAAGACTGATTAAAAACCAACCTGATTTAATTGCCATTGAAACCAAAACACCAGTCGTTAAAAAACACTGGAAAATTATTGACCAAATCAAAAAAAAACTACCAAAATCCACAATTGTTCTAATGGGCGATCATGTTACGGCCATACCAAAAGAGTCACTCAAACACTCTCAAGTAGACTTTATTTTAACTGGTGGTGATTATGATTTTATGCTTTTAAACCTAGCCAACCATCTCCACCAAAAAGAAAAATTACAACCCGGTTTTTATTTTCACCAAAAAAACAAAATAATCAATAGCGGTAAATTTGTCTTAAAACACCACCAACTAGACAAATTACCAATTATTGATCGCCAATTGACCAAAAACCATCTTTACACCCACCGAAACTCTAATTTCAAATATAAACCCGGTGCCTACATCATGTCAGCCCGAGATTGTTGGTGGGGAAAATGTAGTTTCTGTTCTTGGACCACCCTTTTCCCTTGCCAACAATATCGCCGTTTCTCTCCCCAATACTCCATTAAAGAAATTCAAAATTTAGTCAATAATTTTAACATCAAAGAAATTTTCGATGATTCTGGCACTCTGCCAACAGGGGACTGGCTAAACAATTTTAGTCATCTTTTAATCAAACAAAAATTAAATAAAAAAATCAGTTTGGGAGCCAATCTGAGAATGGCTAGTTTGTCTCAATCAGAATTTAATTTGATCAAAAAAGCCGGTTTTCGCTTCCTCCTTTTTGGTCTTGAATCGGCCAACCAAAAGACCTTAGATAAAATCAACAAAAACATTAAAGTTTGCGATATAAAAAAAACTCTAATTGAAAGTAAAAAAGCTGGTCTAGTTAACCACATCACCACTATGATTGGTTATCCTTGGGAAAACTTATCAAATTACCAAGAAACTATTAATCTAATTTACAAACTTTTTAGACAAGGTTTAACCGACTCCATCCAAGCCACCCTACTCATTCCTTATCCTGGTACTCCACTTTTTGAACAATTAAAAAGAGAAAAATTGCTTTTAACCCAAGACTGGAACAAATATGATATGAGTCAACCAGTTATCAAATCTCCTCTATCAACCAAACAACAAAAACAAATAATTCAAACTTTCTTCAAAGGAGCTCTACAACCCCAATTTCTTTTCAAACAAATTGTATCCATCCACTCTTTAAGTGATTTTGTCCATCTAGCTAATTACAGCCTTAAATTCTTATTAAAACTAAAAGATTTTTAACTAAACCAAATTTACATACTACAATCAGACTATATGATTTGGCCAAAAATAACTATCATCATCCCCACTCTTAACTCAGCCAAAGTTTTAAACCACTGTCTTAAATCAATTCAACAACAAAATTATCCCCAATCTAAAATTAAAATCTTGATTGTCGATGGGGGATCAACCGATGCAACCATTCGAATAGCCCAAAAATATAAAACAAAAATCATCAACAACCCCCTCAAAACTGCCGAAGCCGCCAAAGCCGTCGGTATCAAAAAAGCTAATTCTAAATATGTGGCCCTAATCGACTCCGACAACATTCTGCCTCAACCCAACTATCTAAAAAAAATGGTTTTACCCATGGAAAAAGACAATAAGTTAATTGCCTCCGAACCAATCAAATTCACATATCGATCTAAAGCCGGTTTTATAGAACGCTATTCAGCTTTAATCGGGGCCAACGATCCTTATGCTTTTGTTACAAAAGTTTACGACCGCCTTTCTTATCTAACCAACAAATGGACTGACCTAAAACTCCAATATATAGACAAAGGTCAATACATTAAAGTCAAACTTAAACCCAAACAAAACATACCTACCATCGGTGCCAACGGTACCGTTTTTCGTCAGTCTTTTTTGAAAAAATACTTTTTATCTTCAAAACAAAACAACTATTTTTTTGATATAGACATCATATCCATGGCCTTATCCTCAAAAAAATCTTGTCTTTACATAGCCAAAGTTAAAATTGGTATCATTCACTCCTTTTGTGAATCATCCATTTCTAAATTTATTCACAAACAACAACGCCGTCTAATTGACTACTATCAATATCAACCAATTCGCCACTTTAACTGGTCTAAGCACAATCAAACAGCCATCATTAAATTTTCTGTTTACAGTCTCAGTTTGATAGCTCCACTTTTCGATTCGATTCGCGGCTTCGTTATCAAACCAGACCCAGCTTGGTTCTTTCATCTGCCAGCTTGCTTAATTACTTTTTTTACTTATGCCCAAATCACTATTTTAAGTAAACTAAAATTGTTAAAACCCCTATCCAGACAAACATGGCAACAATAAAAAAACCAAAAAGAATCTTAATGATTACTCCTTTCTTTTCGCCCAACATCGGCGGAGTCGAAAAACATCTAGATGATTTATGCAGCTACCTAAGCCAAAAAGGTCATCAAATTACGGTTTTAACCTACCAACCCTTGACCTCCCCTACCAAAGCCAGTTCTTTTCAAAAAACTAACAACCTGTCCATCTATCGCTTTAATTGGCCTGGCTACCAACTTTTCCACCGTTTACAAAAATATCCAACTTTTCAATTTTTATACATCACCCCTTACTTATTCTTCCGTTCCTTTGTCTTCTTGCTTTTTCGACCCCAAAAATTTGACCTAATCCATGCTCATGGCCTAAATGCCTCTTTTATAGCCATGTTACTTAAAAACATATTCAAAATTCCATTCGTGGCCTCAACTTACGCCATCTATAATTTTAAAAAGAAAAGCCTGTTTAGTCGCCTCAGTCTTTTAGCTCTATCTTCAGCTCAAAAAGTCTTAGCCTTAGCACAACCATCAACCAGAGAATTAATTAGAATAGGTTTAAACAAACAAAAAATCACCACTTATTTTTTATGGATAGATAAGCGTCTATATAAAAAAACTAATCGCAACCAAGCTCGCCAACAACTCAAATTAGCAAATAAATTTACTGCCATTTTCGTTGGCCGTCTGATTGCTTCCAAAGGTATTGCTATTATCAAAAAATTAATTAAAACTTTTCCAGACATAAACTTCATTGTCATTGGCGATCACAGTCAATTTGAACCAGACATGGAACAGATAGCCGTAAATCACCAAAATTTACATTTATATTGCGGATCTATAAGCATTAAAAAACTTAGCCTTTACTACTCTTCAGCCAACCTTCTATTGATGCCATCCCTACATCCCGAAGCCTTTGGCAAGGTGGCTATCGAAGCTTTAGCTTGTGGCACTCCGGTTTTAGCCTCCAACCGAGGAGCTCTGAGTTGCATCCTATCCAAATCCGTTTCGGTTGTTGTCAACCCAACTTTTTCTAACTTTAAACAACAGCTCAACTTCCTTCGCCATCATCCTTCAAAATTAAGGAATATGTCCCAAAAGGCTCCAGCTTATGTTCAACAAAACTTTAGCCCCCACCAAGCCAAAGTCATCGAACAAGCCTATTACTTCAACTAAAAATCTGCCTATAGATTTGCTCAGCTCTTCTAGGCCAAGCCCATCTTTCTCTAATCAAATTGACAGCTTGTTCGGACAAACGCCCATACAACTCTGGTCGACTCAAAAGAGAATCGATTTTTCTGGCAAAATCCTTGACATCGAAACAATTGGCTTTTAAAACCCCCTGGGGGTAATAACTCTTCAAAGATTTCAAATCGAAACAAACACCCGGAATGCCTCCAGCCATAATTTCAGCCATTGACATGCCTCCACTATCATAAGTAGCCGGATGAACCACCAAACAACTCGTTTTAAACACTTCTATTTTATCCATACCATATTTAAAACCCAACAAATCTATATTCTTCTCCAAACCAAGTTTTTTGATCTTGTTTTCCACTTTCCGCTTCAACTGACCATCGCCAATCATAGCTAATTTAGCTCTTTTCCTTTTTTTAACCACCTCTTTCCATATATCAATCATTTTCAAGACCCCTTTTTGAAAATGAAATCTACCCATAAAACAAGCCTGATACTTTTTTTTACCCAACCATTTTTTACTAGGAATAAAATCAACCCCACCTCTAACCACTACTACCTTCTTGTTTCTAAAAGCTTTTTTCTCCGTTTTTGAAGTCACCAACACCACATCAGCCCAACCTTTAATAAAAAATATAGATACCAATTGGCTCAAATAAAAAAACCAAGCCTTTAACTTATGTTTAGATTTGTAAGGAGACAGTCTGGACCAAGGTCGGGGAGCTATTAAATAACAACCAGCCAACCACTTAATCGACGGTCGATAAATTTTTAATAATAAGGCTGGCCAAAAATCAGGCCAAAAATCAGAAACTGAATAAACAAAATCTACTTTTTTCCACTTCTGCCTATGCCTCCAAATCATTTTCAAACCCTTATAACTTCTCCTCAAACCGTGCCAAAATAAAGCCAAACTTTGGTAGTGTCCGACCTTATTATTAGCCCTGTCCGTTCTAACAACATCCACCCCTTTTATTTTCTTCCTATTCATTAGATTGATGGCATCTTGACTAGCCAACAAACTTATCTTTATTTTCTTCTTCCAGTATTTAACAAAATTAAGCCAAATCGTATCACCTCCACTAATTCCATCCCCCAGGTTATTATTAGCTATAATTAATAACTTAAACATTAAACTATTATAAATGGTTAAAATTAATTTAGCTTCCGGACCTTCCGGCCTTGATAATTGGATTAACTACGACTGGGGCCTATTAGCCTTTTTATCTAAATTTCCCTTTTTAACCAAAATCATCGTCAAACTTAAACTTTTAGACTCTGGTTATTTACAAAAATGGCCACCAATAAAATTATGGAATCTAAAATGGCCACTACCTCTAAAAAACCGAACTGTCGACTTCATTTACTGTTCTCATTTTTTAGAACATCTAGACTATTGGCAATCCATTAGAATACTTCAGCAAAGCCACCGTCTCCTCAAAAAAGGGGGTATCATCCGTCTGGTTTTACCCGATATCGATAAAATTATCAAAAATTACCAATTAACCAGAAACATCCATTTATTGGATCGGCGAATCTTTGGCTTTGATCAAAAAAAACTAAAAATCAATTTTGTTGATCAAATCAAGAAAAAATTCATTCGACCCCACCAACAATTATTCAATCCAACTAAAATCAAAAAAATGCTTAAAATAACAGGTTTTTCCAACATTCGCCAGCTTGACTATCGACAAGGCCAATGCCCTGACCTAAACAAACTAGACATAGCTGTTCATCGGCACCATAGTCTCTATTTTGAAGCCTCAACCTAAACCAATTTAGCCCTCTTGTAAACCAAACTAAACAAATAATAGTCAACTGGGCAATCGAAGAATTTCAGTCTCCACCTTAACTTAACTACCAACAAAGCCAGTTTATAAACTACTATAAACAACAATTTGGCCAACCGATTATGGATCCGCTCCAATAAAACATAATAAGTATCTTTATCCATTAAACCAAAAATATACTGAGTCAACATAGCTGTCAATCTGGCCTGTTTATAACTAATCCATTTTTGTTTTTCCACTTTTTTAAAAGCGTCTTCAGGAGACATTAGATAATTACTCCAGCCTGTCAAACTTTTCGGATACTTTAACCCTAAGCTAACGGCCCGATGAAACAAAGGCGCTCCTGGATAGGGCAAAAAGACATAATAAGTATAACGATTTCTGTCACTAATCTTTAACAATTTATCAATCAAACCAAAAGTGCTTTTATATTCTCTCTTTATGAAAGTTTGATTTTCTTCGGCTTTTTTAGACCAAGGCAAACCAACCAAAAAAGAATAAAGAATTTTTATTCCATATTTTTTACACAACTTAGTAAACTTAATAATTTCCTCCACTTTCATATCTTTGTCAATAAAATCCAAAGCTTGTTGAGATCCAGATTCAGCTCCAGTTAGAATCATAACACAACCACTTCTTTTCATTAACTTCCATGTTTCTGGGCTATATCTAGCTAATTGTCCCACCCGCCCATTGGCATTTCCCCATTTGATTTTAATTTTCTTTTTAATCAATAATTTGCAAATCCTAGCCACCCTTTTTTCGTCTACAAAAAAATTACTATCATAAACAGCTATCGAATCTATTCCATATTTCTTATACAACCTCTGCCAATCCTTAACCACCGCCTTAGCTGAAACAGCCGACCATTTTCTCTTATTAACCACCTGCTCAACACAAAAAGCACAGCGAAAAGGACAACCGTAACTAGAGATATAAGCTACTGTTTTTTGGCCATATTCAGTATTAATCAGACACTTGTCAACATCAACCAATTGGTAAGGTAGGGGAGGCATTTTATCAAAATCAACCATAGGCTGATCTGGATTGTGGTAAATTCTTTTGCCTCGTTTGTAAGTCAAGCCCTTTATCTGCCTAAAACACCCTTTTGATTCAATCGCCTTGACCAGTTGGCCAAAAACCACATCTCCCGGTCCTCTAATTACAAAATCAACCAAGCTATTCTTAATACTTTCCCTAGCTAAAATAGATACATGCCAACCACCCCAAACGATTGGTATTTTAGGATATTTCTTTCTAAATAATTTAGCCAGCCTCAAACCATCGGCAATTTGAAAACCTGTCATAGCCGAAATTCCCAAGCAAATACTATCCTCTCCAGCTTCAATAATTTCTTTTTCCAAATCATCATTCAAAAAACGGCTAAAAATTTTAACTTGATAACCATCCCTAACCAAAAACCTAGAAATAGCTAATAAGGCCAATGGCACCCCCTTCCATTGGCGATTGTATGGTAAAGGGTTGGGAAAATATAAGATTACTTTCTTTTTCATCAATTAATTATGAAATAATAGCTTAATGTTGTTGCTAAAAACATTAGCCAATTATACTTGGGCTTGGCTCAAAATTCCCTTTTTAGTTCCCAAACCAGTCCAATTACAAATAGAACCTTCGTCTATTTGTAATTTACGCTGTCGAATGTGTAATCTCAACAAAAACAAAGGCAAGGACTTTATTCTAAAATTGTCTAATTACCAAAAAATTCTCCAACAACTAACTCCTTTAAAATCGATCAACCTAACCGGTGTGGGTGAAAGTCTAATAAACCCCAATCTAACTAAATTGATTAAAATAGCCAAATCTAAAGACATATCTGTTTCCTTAATTACCAACGCTCAACTGCTAAACAAAAAACTAATCAAAAAAATAATCGATTCAAAAATCGACATCATCAGTATTTCCATGGAATCAGGTATAGCTAAAACATACCAATCAATTCGTCTAGGTGCTTCCTTTAAGAAATTAAAGGAAAATTGTCAAAATTTGGTTAACTATAATCGGCAACAGCAACAACAAACTGAAATCTATATTAATATTTTGCTAAGCCAACAAAACATAGATAATCTCCAACATATCTTTACTATCATAGATTTCGCCAAACAGATCGGCATTTCAAATATTACCTGCCAAAACGCTCACGATATTAGAAGTACCAAAATGGATAATTATTATTTCAACAAAAACGATTTATTAAACAGAAAGTTTCAACAAATTAAAGA